>CAWVVG010000043.1:0-14216 GCA_963932775.1 uncultured bacterium | reverse complement strand
CTGGCGGCAGGTCGTTCAGCAACCCGTCCGCATCGGAACGCCACTGAATGCGCAGTTCGGACGACGGGTCGATGGAGTCAGAAACCAAGCCTGAAAACTCGATGGAAGCGCCCTCATCCACGACGTCT
Source organism: uncultured bacterium (assembly GCA_963932775.1). Classification (GTDB taxonomy): domain Bacteria; phylum Myxococcota_A; class UBA796; order UBA796; family UBA796; genus UBA796. Next base: position 14,088 of record CAWVVG010000043.1, on the reverse strand, counting down.
CCATCCGATGGTGACATGATTAGGATTTCCGGCCCAGCACCCACCGTGTAGACCACAAGGTCCGTACACATGGCACCGAGCTCATCGCGGGCCACAAGCTGAATCGTGTGGGTCCCTGGAGAGAGCGTGGATACCGGCATCACTGTGGTTCCATCGCTGCTCACCGACGAACTTCCCAGGGCGCCATCTTGGGTCGATGCCCACTCAATTGACAGCAGATCGGCAGACACATTCACATCCGCCACTTCCGCCATCAGGCTCACCAGTTCACCTGGATTGCCGACACTCCCATCCGCTGGATTAATAATCTCGCATGTGGGGGCTGAGTTTGGCGGACCCACATCCACGACGACCTCGTCGGTGGCGAGGTTGTCGGCAGAATCCCTCACAAGTACCTGGAGCAAATGCCGTCCTTCGTCCAGTCTGCCCTCTCCTACAAGCTCCGTTTCACCCGTCACAGACATGTCGACCGACAGTCGCCCCTGGATGTCACTCTCCCAGTGCACCCCCATGTCCCGGGCCCCATCCTCCAGGTCCAGAACGCGGACCATAAAGTCCACGGGCAAGTCGGAGTACAGCGTTTCCGATGAATCTGGTGCGAGTATTTCTACCACCGGCGCTCGGTCACTGACCGCAGCACTGGACAAGTTTTTGCTACAGCCCATGCTGCCAAAAACCACCGCTATCGCCACGAATTGCAGTTTCATCACTACCCCGTCCAAGCATTCTAACATTGGATGGCGCCACCCAAATACACTTCCGATGCACACTGCTCAATCAGGATATATTGGCAACCATGAACACTGTATACCAAGTTTGTACGATGGTTGTTGCCGGGCTGATTACTGGATGCTCAAAAGGAGAAACGGACACCGGAACAGCCACAGATATGCCGACTGAGGGCTCCTTGAGTGTGCTCACATACAATGTCCACGGACTCCCGGCGGCCATCACGGGGGACGACACCACAGCCAGGATGGGTGAGATAGCACCCCGACTTGAGACGTGGGACATTCTGGGAATCCAGGAATCCTTCGACCCAGACAACCACGACATCCTCACTGGGGAGTCCTCCCACGACACGAGACTGTGGTTCGGTGACATGTTGCCCGAACGATTCTATGGCTCGGGACTCGCAGTGCTTGCCCGAGCGGCCCTCGTGGACCACCAACACACCCACTACTCTACATGCAATGGCATCACGGACTCGTCCTCAGACTGCCTGGCATCCAAGGGCTTTCAGGCAGTCCGTCTCCAGATGGGTACAAGCACCATCGATGTGTACAACACCCACCTGGAGGCCGGTGGAGGCACGGCGGACAATGAGTCCAGACAGGCCCACATCGACGAGGTTCTTGCCTCCATCAACGGCTGGTCGGCAGGCCATGCCATCGTCTTCACCGGCGACTTCAATCTGAGACCGTCCGACCCCGACGACCTTCCACTCATCGAACAACTGCTCGACCAGGGAGGACTGTCCGACTCATGCAGTGCGATGGGATGTGATGAGCCCGACCACATCGACCAAATACTGTTTCGATCCTCGGACTCACTGAGTCTCGAAGTCACCGCCTGGACCAATCGGGCCACAAACTTCATCGATGGTGGTGGCGTGGATCTTTCGGATCATCCTGCCATTTCGTCAAGCTTTGCCTGGTCCAACCACTGAGTCACCGATTCTTCACACTCGAGCCGGCCAAGTTGGAATAGGTATGGGGTCAGATGAACACCACCTTCGCCCCCACCAGCCAGGCCTTCGGTCTCGATCTCTACGGACTTCTCCGGGAGCTCGACCCCAACCACTTCCGTGAGCATCTGGCGGCCACCCTTCATGACCGGGTGGCCACACTCCAAGAACGCGCCAATATGCTGATGGACATGGCAGATACCGCAGCGGCAGGACCCGCCATGGTCTCTGCCCGCGCTCGGCTCACGGAGTTGAAGCAGACCCTAGAGGCCCATACCCCCCGCAGCGGCGACCTCCCGGAGCGATGGGAGGAGTTCCGTTCTGGAATGGTACCCGCCTATGAACGCTACACTGCCAGCCTTCGTCACCTGGACGTACACCTGCCGTCACTCCGGCCCACCAACTACACGCGGAACATCTACCACGTGTCGAATGCCCTGTTCGCGATGGCCTGCTTGCGTATGTTGTCCGAGGAAGCGGTGTTGGTCTTGGCCAGCTTTATGATGACCCTTGCTTGGAGTCTGGAGATCGGACGCCGAATCATGCCGGGCCTCAATCGGTTCTTGATGGCATTGATGAGCAAGTTGAGTCATCCGCACGAAGAATGGCGGGTCAACTCTGCCACTTGGTTCTGCACTGCGTGCTTCATCCTCGCCTGCATGTGGGACCTGAAGGTTGCCTCTGTAGGAATCGTTGTACTCGGATTCTCCGACCCGGCTGCTGCCATCTTTGGTCGCCGCTACGGCAAGCACCAACTGGTCAATGGACGGACCCTCGAAGGCACAGCGACCTTCATCGCCGTCGGAACAGTCCTCGCATGGATCTGGCTGGTCACCGCATGGGGACAAGCCCCAGGACTCGCATTCAAGATGGCATTCTTCGGGTCCGTAGCCGGCGGCATCGCGGAGCTGTTCAGCCGCAGAATCGATGACAATCTCTCGATTCCCATCGGTACAGCCATCGGCGTACTCGCAACTCTGGCCCTAAGCTCCTGATACCGAAGGACCCGGGGCTGTGCTCAGACTGCTGGCCCATCCGCAGGTACGACCATCGGGCGATGGGTGGACGCGTCGTCCCCCAAACACCCCAGATGGGTCTCAGGATCGCTCAGGATTTCGTTGACCCGCCAGATCGCCTTGCGGGTGCTCAGGCCATCGTCGATGCGCTCATCGTAGGAGTATCGAACCGTCAGTACCTTCCCAACGACCACACCCCCGTCCTCAACCACGGGCTCATCTGTCACCTTGCCGACCATCGCGAACACGGAGGCTGTGCCCCATTCGTACAGATGGTGAAAACCAGCATTCATATCGAGGGAGCCGAGGTTTGCGACCACAGCCGAGGAATACAACGCGTCTTCTTTGGTGAAGGCGTAGGGCAATAGGTTCAGGTAATCGAGTGCGCGAAAGAACCAGACAAAGAAGCGAAGGGCCACCCGAGGGAGCAAATCGAACAGTCGGTACTCCTTGTCCGCATGGGTTGGTTTACCGGAGCGCTGAACGTTTATGCTGCCGTTTATGCGTTCCGAGAGAGAGGCAAAGGTCTCCTCATTTTGCATGGGCATCCGGACCACGGCGATCTTCGCCTTGGCGTCCTTGACGACGCGCTTCATGCTGAATGTAATCGAGCGCTCCTTGCGCTTGTATATGCGACGCCCAATCACGAACTGGTCCATGGTCGGGCTCTCGGCGATGGCGACATTGAGGGCCGCCACGTACGCATGGGTCACATTGCACCCCATGCTTCCACGTCCCTTCTCGAGGTACTCCAGCAGCTTCTCAGCCCGGACCTTGTCCTCGTAGTACACGACGCACTCGTTGCGGGTGGGCATCACGAACCACATCAGGCGGCGGTATGGATGCACATTGCGCACGAAGGTGCCGTCTGCACGGCTGGTCTTGAAGTGGGCCAACACAGTCAGCACACCAAAAACAAGCAAGGCCCAGTGCCATGGAGTCCAAAGGCTCAAGTCACACATGAAAGCTCCCGAAGTTCCGGGCCTCGGTAACCCATCGTGCGCAGGGGCGTCCCTCTCAGCTCTTTAGGGCATCCTTCACGGTTGCAGCCAAGGCTTCATACTGCTTTGCACCCCGAGAGCGCGGGTCGAATTCGAAGATGTCCAGGCCGGCCATCTGAGCCTGAGTCAGGCTGTTGTTGATGCCGATCTCTACATCCAGCATGACCTCGCCATAGGCGGCCTCAAGCTGTACACGCACGCCCTCGTTGAGGGTCGTGTTCCGTCCATCCACCCGGGTCATGACCAAACCCAGGATATCGATGCTCGGGTTGAGGCGGTTGGCGATGGTACTGATCGTACCGATCAGCGCATCGACACCATTGACTGCCAAGGGGCTGGGATCGCATGGAATGAGCACCAAGTCTGAAGCCACCAGCGCGTTTAGCGTGAGGTTCCCCAAGTTGGGCGGACAGTCGATAATGATGACGTCGTAGTGGGTCCGAGTGATTTGCAGTGCGTCTCGGAGCAGGAATTCCTTGCCGATACGGGTTCCCAGCAAATCCTCTGCACCACCCAGACGGGGGTCACAGGGCGTCACGTGGAGTCCTTCCACCGTGGTCTCGGTAATGACCTCCATGACCTCGCGGCCCCCGCGCTCATCGGTCAGAACACTGGAGAGCGCTCCGCCACCCGCGTGGACCTGCTTCTTGATCGCGGTGTAGACATGGCCCTGTGGGTCCACATCCATCAGCAGAACCTTCATGCCGTGGTTCCGGGCCAGTGCACTCGCAAGGTTCACACTGGTCGTAGTCTTCCCAACTCCACCCTTCTGGGCGGCCACTGAGATGACGGTGGCATTGTGCGCACCGCGGGGCAGCTTTGGTGTGGAGTGAAGGTCGGTTTCATCGGTACCGGTAATACGCCGAATACCAGACTTGAGCAGGCTTCGCATGAGGGCCATCCGTACTGTAATCAAGGGAACAAAGAGCCGAAAAGAACATTCGGCAAGGGGGATGTACCAGGTGTATCACAGACGCAGAAAGTCTTGTAGTGTCAAGACATTTTTAGACAGCTTAGCGGGACGTCCAGGTGACTGAAGTCTCGTCCTCGGCAGGCGGAATCGTCTGGAGGTAGACCCAAATTGAAGAGAGGTCTTGGTCGGTCATTCCGGCGAAATCGAACCAGGGCATTGGGGTGTTCGGATCGGTCGGTCCAGCCTCTCTATCCCGAGCACCACTTTCTCTGAACGCCCTAAATTTATTCAAAAAATCATCCTTGGACCAGTACCCAATGCCCCGACCCTCATTGGGCGTAATGTTGGTGGATGTGGCCACACCCATGGTCATCTGGAAGCTTCGCCCACCCGAGAATCGCCGCTTGAGATCGGGCTTGTTGCCCTTCTGTGGGGTGTGGCAACCCTCGCAACCTGCGATGCGTGTCAGATACTCCCCTTTGGACACAACATTCTCAGCGACATCTACAGGGTCCGAGAAGTCTGGCGGTGCAGCCACCCTGTTGGCCACCTTTTGCAGAATGACCGGAATGGAGCGGGCCACAGGTTCAGTCTCGATGGGCTCGAGGGTCCGCAGATAAGACACAACCCCCTCTGCATCCTCCTCCGTCAGGGTCCCATACAGCGGGTACGGCATGATGGGGAACATGGCGTACCCATCGCGGTGAAGACCGGCCGTCATTCCCTGAAGCACCTGACCATCGGACCATCCACCCACACCAAATGGGGTGATATTCGGTGCAACCAAGACTCCGGAGAAACCGTTCTCAGCCGACCAAGACTGCCCACCCTGGCCCTTGGTACCTTCGACCATCGGCCGGGCGAATATCTCTTTATCTTGCTTGGAATGACAGCTGGTGCACTGCAGCACATGGTCTGCCAGGTATTTGCCTCGGGCAACCTCCGCCTCCTCTGTGGACGCAATGAAGACCGGTGTGGGTCCCACCTTCTTTTGCATGCCAGCCTGGGTACAGCCCGCAGGAAAAAGCAACGTAAGCAGAGGGATTGACACAACCATATTGGCCTCCAGCGCATCCACTATCCAGTTCGGAAAATCAAGCCCATATAGCCATGTCCTTTACAAGCGTATACAGCATGTTCAGGAGGCCGCATGGGTCCACTTATTGAGAAAGTACAGGCATACTTCAAACTGGACGACTGGGACGTTGAGACGATTTCAGACACGGTTCTTCAGACCGCCTTCAGGGGTGACAACGGAGAATGGGACTGCCTCGCCGTGACGCTGGATTCCTCCGACCATTTCTTGTTCTACTCCATTGTCGGAACAGCCGTCCCAGAGGAAGTCCGGGGTCAGATGGCCTTCTTTTTGCACCGAGCGAACCACGGTCTGAACATTGGAAACTTCGAGTTTGACCTGACCCATGGTGAGATTCGCTTCAAGACCAGCGTTCAAGCCAAGTCAGCAGAGTTCACCCACGAAATGTTCCAGAGCTTAGTGCACCACAATGTGTTGGTGGTGGATGAGTATTTTCCGGGCATACGAAGCATCATCGAAGACGCAATGAGTGCGGAAGCGGCGATCATGATGATTGAGTCACCCGCGATTGGGGACGCCTGAGCGTCTACTTGCGCCGCCGCTGACGCCGGTTGCTCGGCCCTTGGTTCCGGGGCTTGCTTCCACCCAGACCATAGTTGATCGCGGTGCCGCCTCCACGTCCGGTACTGGATGGTGGCTTGCGAATCATCGCAAAGAGCGCCGTCGCCATCAGCAAGGCCATGGTGACCGCAGCTCCATCGGCAACGGCATCTCGATAGGTTCCCACCGCGATCCCCGCACCGATGTCTACCAAGACCATCCAGATGACCACCCAAGGCAGTCGCTCGAGCTTGGATGCCATGGGTTCCCCAAGCGCATCCGTTTCCTCCGTATCTTCTACGGGGGCACCACCGGCCGCTCCACAGCAGCGCTTGAACTTCTTGCCACTTCCACAGGGGCAGGCCACATTTCGAGGTGTTGTCATTGCTGTCTCCAAGGAGAACACCATACATCATGGCGGAGCACTACGGCGTCATTGTCGGTGTCTCAGACCCAATAACAACACGCCCAGACACCACAAGAGCCCAGACGACCTCGCCGTCACTGTCGAACAACCACCATACGACTTGTCCGAATCTGATTCACCGCCCACATCGCCTTCTGTGGGCGAGGAAACTTCGCAATCTGGGTCCACCTTGTCGCAGCCCTCGTCGCAGAAGCCGTCGTCATAGATCTCCCACATCTCACACCGGTCTCGGGTGCCGTGGACATCCTCAAGCTGGTCTAAAATCCAGTCCGAGACCACATCCACCCGCGTACTCCCAGATTGAGATGTACAGTTCTGGTCGGCCCATGAATGAACGGCCCACTGGACCCAGCGGTCTCCATTCCAGTACACCTGAGGCCCACCGCTGTCTCCGCTGCACACATTGGCTCCGTCATCGTTCGAGGAGCTATTGGAGATGAGGAAGGTGCTGCTTACTTCGTCGATGGTGAGCTCAGCGGACCGCTTGATGCCAGAGCCAGAGCCCCCGGAGTCGGTGACCCCAAAGCCAATGGAGGTCACCGTCTCTCCCTCGGCCACATCCTCGAGCGAGTCCTGTGCGATCCAGACGGGTTCCACAAAGTACACGGGCTCCGCGAGCACCAATACCGCCACATCATTTCGGCCCAGGGATCCACCGATGCCGTTGCGAAGCTCGATGTAGTCGGGATGAAAGATGCCATCGGAGAAGCCAACCGTTTCCGCCTGGTCCAGCCGAGGGCCGAAGAATGCCTTGCCCGCGGCCACGACCATCTCCATGGGGAGGTCCGCACCACAGTGGGCGGCGGTGAGAATCACCTGGGGCGAGATGAGGGAGCCCGTGCATGCGCTGAATGTCTGAGAACCAAACTCAGCGCCGAGAGCCACCGTGAAATCAAACCCATCTTCGGTCGAGGCATTGACCAAGTCGGAGCCACTGGCTGCGCCGAACAGTCCCATCCATATCCACATCATCATCATCGTCTCCAGAGCTGAGGTGAGCCGCCGCACCCTGTGGGCAGCCGGTCGGTCTTTAACCGACGGTTCTGTTCGGAGTGAGAAGCCGGAGCTCCACCGAGGCCATCGGAAAGGGGCCCATCCCAAGAGCCCAACTGAAGCACGACATGCGCTGCTGCAGCGGCCATCTCGTCCAGCACACCCCAGTCCAGATTGTCGATGGAGTCGCACGCCTGGTGGTAGCACGGGTCATAGGCCTCTCCTGGGGTGCCACCAAAGGTCTCGGCTTCATGGGTCGACTTGGGCTGTTCCGCTCCAGTAAAGAGCCCCCCAGCAGGGATTCCAGTCCATATGAAGGGCCCGTAATCGGAGCGTCCATCAAAGGGTGTCTCGGCGTATGCCATGCCTTGTGCATCGAACCAACCCGAGAACAACTGCTCGATTTGAATCGACCCGTCGGGACCGGCGCCACCACCCAGACTGCCCGATCCGTCGTAGACCATCCGTGTCGGGTTTGGTGAGGCGACCATATCAAAATTTAGGTTTGCTAAGATGCGGCCGTGCTCCTCCTCGGAGAGGCCCAAGACATAGTCCAGCGAACCGAGTAGACCGAGCTCTTCGCCGCCCCAAAACATGAATCGAAGCTGATTGTCCGGGGACACGTCATCTCGGGCAATCTGCAGCGCCATCTCGAGAATCATGGCCACGCCACTTCCATTGTCATTGATTCCCGGACCGGCGAGAACCGAGTCCATATGAGCACCGATCACCACCGCGCGGTCTGCGTCCCCAGGCGTCTCCGCGAACACATTCATGGTCGGTACAGCGACAAAACTCAAGTCTGCGGAGATTGTGACAGTGTCGGTCTCAGCCATCGTCGCGAGGTTCGCCCCGGCATCAAAGGTAAGGGCAAAAACGGGCACCGGATTGTCGGTCCCAGCATCCAGGGTTCCGGCGAACAGCTCTGTCCGCCCCGGCTGACCCTCATTGAATATGAGCACCCCGGAGGCTCCGGCAGCGACTGCATTGCTGGCCTTGTCTTGAAAGGAACAGGTCCCCCGCTGAATGAGCGCAATGTTGCCCACTGAAAATCCGGAGAAATCGGCCGACTCACAGCCACTGGTGGAGGAGTTGTCCTCGTCTCCAGGGGGTAGACTTAGGTCCACTGAGGTGACGGGAGCCGTGATGACCCCCGCTCCCGTGTATGAAAAGGGAACGAAGTCGACTTCCAGGTCGAGAATGGTACCCGTGCTGACTTCGACTCCGGGTGGGGAGCCCCACTCCTCGGTTGTGATGTCGAATTCATGGACCTCCACCGAGTAGCCAGCCGCCTCAAGCTGAGCCTGTACATAGGCTGCGGACGCCGCATAGCCTGCGGTTCCAGCCGCACGATTGCCCCCATTGTCATTTGCGATCTCATTGAGTGCATTGAGGTGCGCCGTCATGCCATCCAGAGAGACCACAAAATCACTGGTGCCAGAGTCCGCCGCTGAGTCGTCGGGGGCCGCACTATCACCGTCGGTTGAACCCGCCCCCGAATCCTCCGCAGCTTCACCAGCCTCCGCGGAATCAACTTTATCAGACCCACACCCAGCCACCGCCAAGCCCAGACTTACCCACCCAATCCATTTGTACATACTGTTACTCCATGATTGTTCTACCCGCGTCTGAAGTGGCGCATGCAAGGCCACTGTCAAGGGTCACTTAGCAATCCAAGAGAACGAAGCTCTCGGCGACCCGATGACAAGTCCTGCTCGAGCACCCAGGCGGCCACTCCCGGGTGGTAGGTCTCCATAAAATGCTTGGTTTGTTCCATATCCGGTAGGGCATGGCGAATTTGAAGCCCACCGGACATCGAGGATGGATCTGCAAGAGCCCAGCCCTCACCGGCTTTCAGCATGGGATCACACTGAAACTGGTTCACCCCCATCGAAGGCCACGCCGCGTCGTGGGTGCCCCTCGTCCTGAGAAACACCACCCCTTCTTCCACATGAGCCCGCTTGAGTTCAGCAGCCAGGCCACCACCGACACACCAATACCCTCCGGCCAAGTCGGGGGCGATTCGGCTCACTCCGAAGACGGATGCAACCACCAGCCCCAAGACAGACCAACGAAGCGGAAAGCGCTGAAGTGCACCCGCCACCGCCACCGGCACAACCAAATACATGGGATGCCAAAACCGAGCACCGTAGGCACGCCCCGGGCTCCAATAGGCGCCGTACCCCACGACCACCAAGACTACCCACACCCATCCCCGTCGGGCACGAAGAATCCACGCACCGACAAGCGCCAAGATCGTCCCACCTGGAAACCCCAACAAGAGCCCGTCAAAACGACGAAGTGCCTCGAGCCCCAGAGCCAGCGCTTTTGCCGGGGTATGGCCATAGCTGCCCAGCGTGGGCGCACAGCCGACGGAAGCACCAAACCCAAGCTCATTGCACGACAAACGGCCCTGCCAGGCATCAAACCAATCGGACATCGGAAACCGAAACACATCGCCAGTCAAGTTGTGGTTGTCCAGCAACACCACGGCCAAGGCACAGCCCGGAAGGCCAGCCCACACCCACAACACACTCCGCTTGCGGGCATCACCAAGCCCCCAGAGCAATAGAGGACCCGCCAATAGAAATGCGTCAAAGGGCCTCGCTACCACCACATATGCAGCGGCCAGCGCACCCCAGGTTCCGGCCAGTCTACCCTTGACCCCCTCCATGACGACGACCATCAAGATGCCCAAGGCCACCAGCACCGACGTGTGCGCCATCCAGCTCCCCCCGAGCAAGAGCACACCGGGCGAGAGCGCTCCAATCAAGGCTGCCAGCTGACCCACCTTCGGATTCGCCGCTGCTGCACCCAGGCGGTACAGAATCCAAGGCAACAGCCCGACCAACAACGGATTGAGCCAGGAGGCAACACCCAAGCGCTCCGCCAGGCTCAATAGCGCAGGCCATCCCGGTGGGAACGGGCTGTACATCGCACCATCTACGTTCCAAAACGGAAGCACCCACATCGAGGCCACGTCCGCTTCGGGTCCCACTCGCGCACCTGCGGCAAAGAGCTTGGCCTGCAAAGCGTAGGCAATCTCATCGCTCACATGGGGCATTCCATCTAGTGGAACCTGCGCAATCCAGCTGGCACCCAACACAGCCACCGCAGAACATGCGAGGACCCAGCGCTTTGTTCTCGTGGCGTCGGGTTCTAAATCCAAACTGAGGCTCCGGTTCAGACCAGTGTTCCTGAGTTCAACCCCGAAGGCAATCCCCTTCCTCAATGGTGAAACCGTGAGCGCACCAAATCCATTCACTCAGATCACCCATATTGACGCTGAACATCGAATGTCCAAAATACCGATACGGACAACGTTCGAGGCCCTGTGGGGGTCCATAGTGACCCACCCCAAAACAACTTCAATTGTCATCGCTGCTATGCTCAGCGAGCCCAAGCTCAGATGGGGGGATTGGGGACCAAAAGGCTGTACTGATCTTAAGGGGTACCTCTTGTCCAAGGGTGGTTCAACACCGATCGCGAAAGGCACGCATGATCGTGAAACGTTCGTACGGGTCTTCATGGCACTGTTCCGAAATCGTCGGACCGGTATCCTCGATGTTCACTTCGGAAAGAAGAGCCGCAAGCTCTTTTTCCTGGGCGGCGAGCCCGTTGCTTTTCGCAGCGACCTTCCAGAAGATGACCTGGGCCGCACCTTGGTCAACGCCGGTCTGATCGCCGAGAAACAGGTCAACTGGATTCGGCAGAAGCTCACCCAAGGTGAAGTACTGGAACAAGCCATCGTCATGAGCGGTGCGCTGACCACATCCCAGATCTCCGAACACAAGCAAAAACGACTGCATGCCAACATTGGTTCCCCTCTGCTGTGGGGTTCGGGTGACTGGACCTTCGACCCCCGCCCCCAGGTTCGAGTCGACCAGATCGACCCCAGCCTGCGGTCTGAAACGGGAACCCTGGCGGCTCTGTGGGCCGCAGTAGGGCAACACGTGAGCATGGATGAAGTCTTCCCTGCTGTGACGGACCCAAAAGCGGGCATGCTCGGCCCCGACCCCCTCTGTGGCGCACTGTTCCCCAGTCTGGAAGTCGCCGACACCTTCTCGGGAGTGGTCGATGCAATCGGCCAGGGCTCCACCGTAGAAGACATCTTTCGCCAAGTCCCCGACAACACGGGCAACCTGGTCAAACTTCTTTGGTTCCTCGAAGCTGCCGGCCTGGTTCATCGGGAAGGCCGACCACAGGACGGGTCTCTCCATGAGCTGATCCAGTCTGCCTTCGACAACTGGAAACCAGCAGCGGCCCCCAAAGCGACCAAAAAGGAGGCCGTCCAGAAAGCCGCTCAGCAAGTCACGGCAGCAGCCTCCAATGAGCCACCGAAGAGCGCCTTTCCAGAAGAGTCCAGGGCGGATGCAGGCGGTGAGAAAAAGCGCCGACCTCCACTCACAGACGACCAAATTCGCGCCGTACACCGCAAGCGAATTGGAAGGGACTTCTATTCCTTTCTGGGTCTACCGCCGACGGCTCCCAACCCAGCCATTGATCGGAAATGCAAAGGACTTGCTCGCCGATGGAGACTGCCTGGGAAGCAACGGGCCCTCTCGCCTGAAATCAACCAGAAAGTGGATGAACTGCTCGCAGGAGTCCAGCTGGTGTGGCGCACCCTCACAAATGAAACGCACCGCGCAGAGTACGACCAGAGAATGCAGCAAGGCCGGGCACCCAAGGTCGGAGACCTACAAGGAGGGAAACCACCACAGCCACAGCCCAGTGGCGGAGGTCCCGATGAAGCCACGAACAATGATGCCTTGTCCCCCGCCCACCAACGCGCCCGTGACCACATGGAACAGGACCAATACGCTGAGGCGCTAAAGCTACTCAAGCAGGCCCGAGTGGACGACCCTTCGTCTCCCGACATCATGGCCGACATCGGCTGGTCCACTTGGAAGATTCAAGGGGCCAAAAATGGGGATGCCGAAGAGTTTCTTCGGCTCGCGCTCACCTTCGATAACAACCACCCCCGCGGACTCGAATTTCTGGCCAAGGTGTTGGTGGAACAAGGCAACGTCGATACTGCGGCTACGCTCATTGTGCGCCTGAATAAAGTTGACCCCGGTTCCAAGTGGGCCAAGAAAGCCCTCCAGAACTTAAAGAGGGGGACCTGATGGGTTCTCCAGTGAACATTCTTGTCCTAGACGAGACCGAAGACGTTCGAGGCTACCTCACCGCCGCCTACCCAAAAATCAATTTCAAGGTCTTGAAATTGTCTACGGCCGAGGAGACTGTGGCTCACGCCAACAGGGACTCCCCCGCCATCGTGTTCATCAATGGTGATGACCCAGCCTTGTCGGCGACGGTCGCACAACTCAAGTCCAATGGTGCAACCGCAGACATTCCAGTAGTACTTCTGACCTCCGGAGAGAGCACGGACCTGTTGGTGGACCAATGGTTCGCCGATAGCCCCCCAAACTTCACGGCCATGCGCCCCATCGCGGGGGGATTTCTTAACGACCACATCAAGGCTCTGTTCGACATTACAGAAGAGGCCCCCGACGGTGCGAAGAAGAAGAAGAAGAAGAAGTCTGACGGCTCGCCAAGCTCGTCTGCGGCGCCAGCCCAGGACAGTCAGCTGGTAAAGGCTCTTACCGAACAAATTGCCGCGATGGACGATGAGCTCCAGGCACTGCGCAAGAGTGCCAAGTCATCGGAGAGTTCCGAAGATGCAGCCGCTGCAGCCGACGAGGCCCTTGCCGCTGCCAAGGCTGTGGCAGACGCAGAGATCGCGAGCCGTGACAAGCGAATCGAAGAACTCCAAGAGGCCGTCGAGAAACGAACCACCGAAGCGACGGCACTCAAGACCCGCATTGACGAAATGGCAGCGACCCGATCTGCGCAGGCTGAGACTGCCCAAGCGGAGGCCGACTCCGTAGCCGAGACGGCCAAGGCTGCTACTGAGGCCGCAAGCGGCGAAGCATCCGCTGCGAAACAACGCGCGGAAGACGCCAGGACCGCGCTGGCCCAAGCTCAGTCCGATGGGAACTCCGCGAAACAACAGCTCGAGTCTGCCCATACATTGTTGGAAGAACTCCAGTTGGCGCTCGAAGCCGTTCAGGGCGAGAAGACTGCCGCCCAAGTCGAGCTCGATGCTGCCCGCTCTGAACGAGATGCAGCCCAAGCCCGAATCACCGAAGCCGATGCCCGAGCGGACTCCGCCCGCAAAGATGCAGAGACTGCGTCAGCCAGGGCCGAAGATACCGAGAGTTCGATCGAGGACATCCGCAAGGAACTGGCAGACTCCCTCCGTATCGCTGAACAGGCCAAACAAACCATCGAGCAAACCGGCTCCTCTCTCGAGATGGCCCAGCAAGCCGCACAAGCCGCCCAACAAGCGACACAAGCGACACAAGCGATGGCCACTCAGACTCGTTCTGCGCTCGAGACTGCGCAGTCCGAT
>CAWVVG010000042.1:0-14269 GCA_963932775.1 uncultured bacterium | reverse complement strand
TTGCCCCGGATTCCAGAGACACTGGTCACATTGATGATGCTGCCAACCCGCTGATGCATCATGATTTCGGTGGCCGCTCGACATAGCCGGAACGCGCTGTTGAGGTTGGTCTCTATCACATACTGCCAGTCCTCATCGGACATGCGGACCATCAGTGTGTCTCGATTGACCCCGGCATTGTTTACAAGAATATCCAGGGAGCCGAGCTTCACAGCCGCATCGATCAACCGTTGGCAGCCTTCTGTAGTCGAGACATCTGCCTGAACTGCTATCCCTCCAATCTCTGTGGCCACCGCTTGCGCTGCATCTTCATTTTGAAAATAGTTCACCACAACTTTGGCGCCTGCCGCACCCAGCTCGAGTGCAATGGCACGGCCAATTCCACGACTTCCACCGGTCACGATGGCTACTTTGTTGCTTAGATCCATGCTGTTCCTCCGGGGGCAAAGCTAACGTGGGCAGCGCGCTATGGTTTGGTGCCTATCTATTGTACCTGGACGTCGGAGATGTCGGTGGTACCAGTGAGGGCCATGACGAGGCGGTCTAAGCCGACGGCGATTCCGGAAGTACGAGGCATTCTGGACGTGGCCTCAATTAGGCCGTGGTCGATGGCATGCGGTTCTTTCCCCATTGCTGTGCGCTTGTGAGCAGAGGCCGAAAAACGGGAACGAAGAACGTGGGGATCGCCCTCCTCGGCGAAGCAGTTTCCGATCTCAACTCCACCGAGGTACACCTCGAAGCGGTCAGCCAGTCCATTCCGTTCAGTCGCGAGAGCGGCCTGCCACGAAGGATAGCTGTGTACGATGGTGGGGTCAGTCAGGCGAGGTTCGACCGCATCGACCCATCCTTGGAACCACTCAACCTCGTCGTCGGTGTCGTCCAAGCCGGCCCGAAGTCGAAGGTCGGCCACCGAGAGTCGAGTAAAATGAGGCAGCGGGATCTTTATGGCGCCGGCAGCCGATGCGATGAGCGATTCGACATCGTCCATCAGGTCAGCGGTGCCCGCATTGGCTCGATACCACTCGATCATAGTAAATTCGCGGGCATGGTGACGGCCGATTTCCTCCTCGCGAAAGCAAGGGACGATCTGGTAGACACGGCAGAGACCGGCCCCGAGGACTCGCTTCATTGCAAACTCGGGGCTTGTGTGGAGATAGGCATTGCCCACCTTCACAGGCTCAAGGTGTTCCTCGAGGGCAGGGAACTGCACCAGCACTGGGGTGTGCACTTCGAGGTAACCATGCTCATCGAACCACTGGCGAATTGCCCGTGTAATGGCCGCGCGCTGCCGCAGCCGAGTTGGGTTCACTTCTGGACCCGACTCACGTATTCCTTGGTTCGGGTGTCCACCTTCAAGGTCTCGCCTTGCTCAATGAATAGTGGCACATTGAGTGTCGCTCCACAGGCCAAAGTAGCGGGCTTGGTTGCACCTTGGGCTGTGTTTCCGCGTGCACCGGGTTCACAGTAAACCACCTCGGACTCAATAAAGTTTGGCAAGGTGATGTTCACGGGAGCGCCCTTGTAGTAGAGCACGTCTACAACGTCGTTCTCCACCAAGTAGTTGGCCTCCTCCGCGATGGCTGTGGCGACGATGGCAACCTGCTCGAATGATTCCTCATTCATGAAATGGTAAAATTCATCGTCGCTGTACAGGTACTGCATCGATTCAAGCTCCACATCGGCTTCTCGAAATGTCTCGCCGGTTCGGAATGTGCGTTCGATCACGTTGCCGTTCAGCATGTGCTTCAATTTGGTCCGAGTAAATGCGGTGCCCTTACCGGGCTTGACGAACTGGAAATAAACGACCGTGTAAGGCCCATTGTCGAGCTCCACCTTGAGGCCGTTTCGAAAATCTGATGTTTGGTAGACGCGTCCCATGTTCAATCCTCATCCCGGTGAGATACGGGGTTTATGTGAACAATCCCTATAACGAGTGCAGTCCAATGTTGTCCGCAACGGAAGCCGTCAATCGGTTTCCGGGTGTGAATGTGAAGGCTTGGAAGGCACTCGCGGACGTATTTCCGGTACGTGTGACCCGAAGCTGGGCCAACCGAGTCAAGCGTGCGACGGATCCCCTGGGTCTTCAGGCGTTTCCCTCCAAGGTTGAGTTGGAAGCCGATCCCCTCGATATGCTGGATCCTGTGGGAGAGGAGGGACGGATGCCCGTTCCTTGGGTGGTCCAGAAACATGCGGATCGTTTGCTGCTTATTGTGACCCGACGCTGCCATCTGCACTGCAGGTACTGCTTTCGGCGGGACTTGGACGGCGCTGGAGAACCCAGTGGGTCCGAGTTGGATGTGGCCATTCAGTACATCAAGGATTCCGGGGTCCGGGAGGTGATCCTCTCAGGTGGCGACCCACTTCACCTGACGACGGCCAAGATCGCTAATATTATCGATAGGTTGCGGCCAACTGTACCCATCATTCGGGTTCATAGCCGAGCTCCGATCACCTTCCCAAGCGTGGTGACCGATGAGTTGGTGCAGATGTTGTCCAAAAGGGCGCCACTGTGGTTTGTGGTTCACGCCAATCACGTAGACGAGTTGTCAGAACCAGTGGTGGCTGGACTGGCTCGCTTGGTAGACGCTGGCATCCCGGTGCTGAACCAGTCGGTCTTGTTGCGTGGCGTAAACGACAATGTGGATGCGTTGGTGGACCTGGTAGAGCGCTTGGTGGAGCTTCGCGTGCGGCCCTACTATTTGCATCATCCCGACGCGGTTCCAGGTGGTGGCTTATTTCGAGTCTCCATCGATGATGGCCTCGCATTGCACGATGCGCTTCGTTCGCGGGTGAGTGGGATAGCGCTGCCTCAATATGTGATCGACCCACCGGATGGGACGGGCAAGATCCCAGTGTCCGAATACCGTTCGCGTTCGGTACCATAGGCCCCAAAGGAGTCGACGTTGGCATTAAGCTCAGCCAGCTACCAGTTTGAAGACCTCAGCACCTTTCTGAAGGTGTATGAGGAGTCGATCTTGAAAGCTTCCTTGTTCCTGCCTCCTGGGGCATTGACCGAAGATGTAGCCAACGAATTCAAGCTCGATCTGATCGTGCCAGTCATTGGCCGGCAGGGTCCGTTTTCAGTCCAGGTGGTTCATCGGGGGGCGGATGGCAGCATAGGCCTCCATCTCCCAGAGATTCCTGCACGCGCTCAAGCTGCATTTGACTCTTTGTTTGGTTTTATTGATGAAGTTCGAACCATGTTGGTGGCTTCGGGCGAGTTCATTGACCGGGATGAACACAACAAGGTGGTCGCCCAGCTTTCGGTTGCTGAGCGGTTGGTCCAATCGAGTGCCGGCAGCGATACCAAGGCACCTCCACGCCGAGAGGGCCGTGGCATACCGATCCCGGACACCTCTGGTGAGCCGCCCACTCTGTCTGGCTCCATGGTCGATCGCTCCCTCAGGGATGCGATGATCGAGATGGCCATTGAGCAATCCACGGGCTTGTTGAGCGTACAGTACCCGAATGGCACGACTCGCTATGGATACTGGCTTCGTGGTGGTCCGGTTGGTTGGCGTACGGAGCCGATGAACGAGGACGAGGTGTTGGGTGTCCTGCTGTACAAAGCCGAACAAATCACAAAAGAACAGATCAAGGAAAGCCTCGCACTAATGAAGGCTGACGGTAGCCGACAAGGCGAAGCCCTCGTGAAAATGGGCGTGCTCGACTTCGTGCAGTTGGTTCGCGTGCTCAGCAAGCAGGTCGAGTACGTGCTCCAGCGTGTCATGCAGGATCGCCAAGGTGATTGGTCATTTCATGTGCTTTCGGAGCTGCCAGAACAATTTCTGTCGCCAGCCATGAATGTACCTTCGATGCTGTTTCGGGCCCTGTATACACATGCCCGAGGCCTCTCTGGAAAACAGCTTGAGGAAACGCTCGCAACGAGTATGGACCGATACCTCGGTATTCCTGATGAAGGCAACGATGTCTTGGAAAACCTTCAATTGTCTCGCAAAGAACGTGGACTAATCGACGTGGTGCAGTCGAATTCCTGGCGGCTTCGTGAGGTGTTTAGTGTGTCTCCGCTCGGGCGTGGACAGACCAGTGCCTTCATTTGGTCATTGATGGAACTTAGACTCCTCAAGATGACGGACCAAGAGGACCAGAGTCGGACACTGGCCCGGATCGAGGAACGCCTTGGGCGGAAGAAGAGGTCCCTTCGTGGAACTCACTTTGACGTCCTTGAGCTGCACTGGGTGTGCATGGGGTCGGAGGTCACGCCTGCGTATGAGCGACTGAAACAGGAGTTTTCAAAGAGTCGTTTCCCGGACATCTCTCCCGCGCAGGAGGCGGATATCCAAGCGATAAATTCCAGTCTTGAGACCGCCCACACGGTGTTGGGTAGCGACACGTCCAGGCGGCGGTATCGATCGGAAGTGATCGAGAAGGATACAATCGCAGGGTCGGCTGAGATGTTGGGCAAGCAGGGCGAGATGGCCATCATGAGACGGGATCGGCCTGCAGCATGTGGGGCATTCTCGATGGCCGCCGAGTTGGTGCCTGGAGAGTCGTCCTTCCGAGATGGTCTCCGCCGGGCCACGACGGTCTGAGCGTTAGCCCCTGAACCAGCGCAGCCGATTCCGGAGACCGGTCCCAAGAATGAGTCCAATCACGCGCTTGAAGCCACCATATAATTTGGGCCCGTATGGGTACCAGTATGGCTCGGACCGGAGTGCTGGCAGTCGGCCGTAGTTCACGTGGCGCTGTTGGCACATGTGGCGGAGGGAGTCGTCGCCGTGGGTGTGACCCACACCGCTCGACTTCACACCGCCCCAAGGGGTCTCGGGCATGCCGTGTGTAGCGAGCACATCGTTAATCATTACCGTGCCCGCCTCAATGCGCTCGGCGATAGCCTGGGCTCTGTCGGAGTTTGTGGAAAACACGTAGGCGAGTAGGCCGAGGTGAGAGCGGTTGGCTTCTTGAACCATTGCGTCGTCATCGTCGAAGACCATGATGGGCAACACTGGGCCAAATGTCTCCTTGTTCACGATGTCCATATCGGTGGTCACATCGACGAGAATCGTGGGCTCAAAGAAGTTTCCAGGGCCATCGATTGGGCTTCCACCGACCAGTGCTTTTGCACCCTTAGAGACCGCATCCTCGACCAAAGCCTGCACGATGTCTCGCTGACGACGATTGTTGAGGGGGCCGATCTGTATGGTGGGGTCCGCCTGCGTATTCCCTGGCTTTAGGGCAGCGACTTTCGGTACGAGCAACTCGAGCAAGCCGGGGAGAACCGAACGGTGTACCAGCACCCGCTCTACACTTGCGCAGACTTGACCGCAGTTGGCGAACCCGCCCCAGGTAAGGCCGCCTGCCGTACGGGCCAAGTTTGCATCGTCCAGGACCAAGGCTGGTGCCTTACCACCGAGCTCAGTCACGCAGGGAATCAGTCGCTCACCACATTGTGCTGCGACTTTTCGGCCAGTAGCGACGCTCCCTGTGAACTCGACCATGTCCACGTGATCGACTAGTGCGGCGCCAGTTTCACCATATCCATGGACCACTTGAATCAGGTCCTCGGGTACGCCGCCTTGAATGAAAATCTCACGCGCCAGTTCTTGGATGAGGGGCGTAAATTCGCTTGGCTTTACCACCACCCCGTTTCCGGCAAGCAGCGCTACGACTACAGGGCCGTTGCAGATCATGAATGGGAAGTTCCAAGGTCCGATGATGCCGATCACGCCACGCGGCTTCCAGTGGAGATAGCTGGCTCGGTGCTTGAGGAGATGAAGTGGAATGGGCTCGGGCGCCAAGATTCTGTCCGCTTCAGCCGTAAAATAGTGGATAAGATCTACCAGGTTGGCGACCTCATGCACCATGGCCTCGACCCGTGGCTTGCCCTGTTCCTTGGATAGTAGGTTGCAGATATCGTCGGTTCTATCAATGATTGCATTCTTGACCTGCGTGAGCACCGCACAGCGCTCAGCCAGGCTGCGCTGGCCCCACTCGACCTGGGCCACACGGGCCTTGGCTGTGGCTTTGGCTACATCGTCGGGTGATGCGACGGGGACGGATCCCACGACTTCGCCAGTTGCGGGTGAACAGACTTCGATGCGATCGTCAGGCATTCAGGCCTCCCGCACTATCCTTAACCGGTGCCCAGACAGAAGAAGCCGACCCATAGAGGTCGGCTTCCCTGGTCTGTAAAATCAGGCTGCTATTTGGCTGCGTGACTGTGACTGGGGTGCACATGCACCTCCAGGTCATTCGGCATGTACATCTTGTCGGTCACGGGGGCTGCTGGAATCTTCGAGAGAATCCAGGTAACCAACAGGACCATCGCTCCACCAAAGCCAAAGGGCATCAGAATCTCACCCAAACCAATGGGTAAATCGGAGCTCTTCCAGACGCTGGGCATCATGACCAGGAACCGCTCGGTCCAGATACCAATCAAGATGAGAAAACATACAGCCAAGAAGCTGGCTCGAATCTTTTTCATGCTGCGGGAGAGCAGCAGTGTCCACGGAATGAGGAAGCAGGTGAGCACCACCATCTTCGCCACATCGGCCCATGGGTCAAGCTCTGTGCGCAGCAAAATAAAGCCGGTCTCCTCGGTCATATTGCCGTACCAGATGGCCAGATATTGAGCGTATGTGGTGTAGCCCCAGAACATGCAGAACCCGAAGATTAGCTTGCCCAGGTCGTGGTACACGGTTGGATTCAGCAAGGAGTCGATGCTCAGGTATCGCCCTGCGAGCAACGAGTAGATACCGATGGCCACCATGCCGCTCCACACGCTGCTCATAAAGAACCAGGCGGGGAACATATTGGCGAACCAGTGGGGTGCGAGGCTCATTGCGAGGTCGATGGCCACAAAGCTGAAGACCAAGGAGTAGGCCACGGCAATCAGCGCGCCCCACTTCCGTTGTTCGGCTTCGCTGGTCTCGATCTCGATCTCGAGCCCCTTCCAATCTTTAGTGAACCAGTCGTACCAGCCTGGGGCTTGGTCGCCGAGGCGCTCTTTGACGAGGCCCAGGTCGGGGCGCCAGCTTGCACGCACGTACTTCATGTCCAGGAAAATGAGAAGACCAAGGCCGAGTACCTGACGCCACCAGAAGAATGACTCGGTCAAGTAAATCGCCTTGTGGGCGGGCAGCACTTCGTGCATCCAGGGAAAGATCTCCATCCCGCCAAAGGCGAGAAAGGAGAGAAGTCCAATGTAGAGGACCGGAACCATTATTCCGAAGGCCTCAGAGATGCGCTTGAGTGAGCGTCCCCAGCGAGCCCGTGTCAGGGTCATCGCGATGCTGAGCATGAATCCGCCCTGGGACACGCCGAGCCAGAACACGGTGTTCTGGAGGAAGCCAGCCATCGCTCGCTCTGACCACTGAGCAAAGACCCAGTGCGCGCCAAAGACACCGGCGAATATCGCACCGGAGCACCACAAAATGAGGCGCATGGGCAGTGGCTTGACCGCGTCATTGACAACGGAAGTGAGGTTTGGTCCGCGGCTCATTCTGCCACCTCCACAGGTGCTTGGTATGCGGTTCCGTCCATCGTTCGCATGTAGGCGACGAGGGCCCAGATGTCTTCATCCATCATTGCGTAACCGTAGCCAGGCATGATGGAGGCCCCATCTCGTGAGGTGAAGAACAGGTAGCCGTCAGAGCGAAGCTTTGTGATGTTACCGGTGCCCGAGAGCACAGGTGGGGGAATTGGGTAGCGTTTGCCCGAGGCGTTGTCGGCCACTGGCGCCTTGCCCTTTCCGTCCACACCATGGCAGGCCGTGCAGTAGATGTCGAAGGATCGCTTTCCTTCTACGAGGTCTGCGCCCTCAGGAATGGTCATTGCAGCCGTTTCAGGTGCGTATCGATCGCCCTGGAGTCGGGCGTGGTTGACCGAGACTGTGTTCTCAGGGAGTGTCGCCATCTTCCAAGCGAATGCCCGCTTGGAGATCGCGTCCACCATGTCCGTGTCCCAGGGAAAGGCCCAAGCTGCGGTACTGATGGCGCCGAGGGCAGCCGCTGCGAGCAGGAGTTTACGCATGGGAGCCTCCAGTGATGCTAGTCTCGATGGCTCCGAGGCCGTCGAGTGTGGTCTGAACTGCCGACGCTGATGCGGCATCCAAGTTTCGAACCACCATGCCGAAGACATCGTCGCTAAGGCGCGGGTCCTCGAGCTCAGGGTCCATATCCTTTGCGGGCAGTCCGCAGTGGTACAGGAGGCCGAGCAGGGTGAACAAGCACCCGAACAGAACGGTCGCTTCGAAGGTGATGATGATGAATGCCGGAATGCTTACGAGTGGCTTGCCCGCGGGAATAATCATGGGCCAGTTCAGGTGGGTGAGCGAGCACAATGCGAATCCCATCGTCCCGCCGAACACCGCACCGGTGAGGGTAAACCAGCGGACTGGGCTGGGCTCACCTTTGTAGATCAGCTCCTCAATCTCGTGCCGCGGAAGTGGAGCCGTGACCGCGAAATCCGAGTGACCGGCTTTCTGCATGCCATCAATGGCGTCAACCAGGCAGTCGAGGTGACCAAAAATTGCTTTTACGTTGCTCATTTGGCTGCCCCCTCTTTGTATTTCAATGGCGGTGGAAGGAGTTCCTTGACCTCAGCGATTGCAACACTCGGCATGACCTTCACGAACAACAGGAACCAGAGGAAGAACCACGAGAAGCTGAAGATTAGGACACCGATTTCGATGTAGTTCGGAAGGTAGTAGGTCCAGGCTGCAGGGTCGAACTGGTGAGCCAGCGAGCTTGCGATGATGTTGAACCGCTCGAACCACATGCCCACGTTGATGAACACGGAGACAATCCAGAGACACCAGAGGTTGGTTCGCATCTTCTTGAACCACCACAGGAGCGGAAAGACGCAGTTGCAGCTGACCATGATCCAGAAGACCCACCAGTAGTCACCCGTCGCACGGTAAGCGAAGATGCCCCACTCGTATGGATTGTCCGAGTACCAGGCGATGAAGTGCTCCATTACGTATGCGTAAGTGAGGATTCCACCCGTCAGCAGGCACATCTTTGCGAGGTGCTCAAAGTGCCAGACGTTGATGTACTTGTCCCACTTGAAGATCAAGCTGAGCGGGAGCATCAAGGTGATGACCATTGCGCAGCCTGAGAAGATGGCACCAGCGACGAAGTAGGGCGGGAACAGCGTTGAGTGCCAGCCTGCAGTCTGTGCCATCGCGAAGTCCCAGGAAACGACGGAGTGAACCGAGAGCACCAAGGGGGTCGCGAAGGCGGCAAAGAATCCGTATGCCGCCATGTAGTGGCGCCACTGACGGTCCGTTCCTCGCCATCCGATGGCCAGGCTTCCGTACATCTTGGAGATGATGCCTCTGGTGCGATCACGGAGGGCGGCGAAGTCTGGAATAAGGCCGATGTAAAAGAAGATTGTGGACACGGTAAAATAGGTCGATACCGCGAAGACATCCCACATCAGTGGGCTCTTGAAGTTCTGCCAAAGCTGCCGCTGGTTTGGGTATGGGAACAACCAATAGGCATTCCACATCCGGCCAACGTGGAGTGCTGGGAACAAGGCGGCGGTCATAACAGCGAAGATGGTCATCGCCTCAGCAGCCCGGTACACACCCGTTCGCCACTTGGAGCGGAACAGGAACAGAACTGCTGAAATCAGGGTTCCAGCGTGTCCAATACCAATCCAGAACACGAAGGTGGTGATGTACAGGCCCCAGAACACGGGCTGGCTGTAGCCGGCGACTCCGAGTCCCCAGACCAGCTGTTGGATGATGCACCAGCCACCATAGGCCAGGCCGATACCGACCAGCGCAAGGGCTGCGAAGTAGATCTTTCCGAAGCCAAAGAGGGGCTCGAGAATGTCTTTGGTGACTTGACCATAGGTCAGGTCAGTATCAACTTGGGCCTCAGCATTGTTCTCTTGATTGCTCATGGCTCAGTGTCCTCCACCTTGGCCATCTTCGACCTCAGAGTGAGAGATTCGCGCCAAATAACGGACGCCCGGTTTGGTATTCAATTCAGACAGCATCGCGTAGGCGCGTTCGTCTTGGAATATCTTGGATACCGTCGAGTTCGGGTCTTTGGCATTTCCGAATGTGATGGCCTCTGCAGGGCAGGCAGATGCGCAAGCGGGAAGCGTGAGAAGCGCCTCGTCTGGCACCGTCTGACCAACATCGCGGTATGTGTCCTTCACTTCCCGGATACGTTGCACACAGAATGTGCATTTCTCCATGACACCCATCGTTCGTGTGAGCACGTCGGGATTGAGCATCATGTGGAACGGTTCTGGCCAGTCATAGCTGTGATAGTTGAACCGTCGCGCGGAATAGGGACAATTGTTGGCACAGTAGCGTGTACCTACGCAGCGGTTGTAGATCATCGCGTTGAGCCCATCGAGGTTGTGATAGGTCGCGAGGACCGGACACACACCTTCGCATGGGGCATGAGAGCACTGCTGACACATGGTCGGCTGGAAGCGTACATCCGGTTCTTCTCCGGAGCCCTCCCAGTAGCGAGAGAGGCGAATCCAGCCCATGTGCCTGCCGCGTCGGGCTTGCTCGGGGCCGACGGTGGCGATGTTGTTCTCGGCGTAACAGGCGGCCTCGCAGGCTCCACACCCGTTGCAACGGTTGTTGTCGATGGCCAGGGCAAATCGGTAAGTGGGATGCTCGGGTTCGGGGTACATGTCGAGCAGACCGGCCTGGGTGAGGCGCTCGTCGATGGGCGGATGGTGCAGGTGTACGATGCTGCCTGGGCCGCTGCCAGTTCCCACATCCTTGGCCTTCACTAAATAAGTGATGGGCCTATCGTCCTGGTCGATGTTCCCGATTTGGGACGAGAGAGTCTCGTTCTTTCCAGCCCGGGTCACTTGAACACTTGCGCCTGCGTACTGCATCTCGCTCAGGAGATTGACAGGGTTGGCTCCCGTAAGGTCAGCGTAGCGGCCGGCTCCTTCGTGGCCGTTGCCCATGACCACTGCGACCACATCATCTCGTACTGCAGGGCTCGCGAAGAATCCGACATCAATGCTTCCAGCATCGGTAGTGAGCGTGACGTTGTCGCCTTCTTCCAATCCCAAGTTGCTGACTGTGGCTGGGCTGAGTTCCGCCCAGGTCCCCCATACCAATCCTGAGACTGGCTCTGGAACCTCTTGTGCCCATGTACGGTTCGCGTGGCGACCGTCGTACAGGAAGGGGTGAGGGAAAAGCGCCAACGTGGTGCCATCAGCGGGTGCGCCGGCATCGGGCAGGCGGGTCATTTGAACTGCGGCACCGGTGGGGGTCACGTCGAAGAAGTGACCGCCTGTTTGGACTGCGTTTCGCCAGAATTTGGCAAAGTCGGGTGCATCTGTCTTCTCAAACACGTTGTCGTTCCACCAGCCTTGCAGGTAGGTGGCGAAGTCAGCCGGCAGCCCTGGAGTCTCGTCGGTGGCTGCACCCAGCCCCAAAAGGCCAGCCAGCCCAAGGAGCGAGTCACTGGAACAACGAATGTCCTTGAGTGGCTTCATAGAGGGTTGTTGAAGGGTGTGGCGCCCTGAGATTGCCTCGTTGTCGCCCCAAGACTCCAAGCCGGTTCCGCTTGGCAGTACGATGGACTGAGCTCCGATAGAGCCTGTGGGCTCGCTGGAGAAAGCAACGACCTGCCCGATCTGCCCGAGCGCTGCCCGCCCAATGCTCGCTGGCATGGTGTAGGCGATGTCGAGTTCGTCGAGAAAGAGGACACCGATGTTGGCTGCGTCACCGAGTACGGCTGCGACTTCAGCGAATGTGTTGATACCGGTGTCGTTTGCTGTGGGGCCAAAGACCACCGAGTTGCCAATGTTGCCCGCGACTTCATTCAGGATGAGGGTGGCGATGTTGACCGCCTCTTCATGGATCGTGGTGGTGCCAGAAGGCATCACTACGCTGTCGTTGTGGGCGAGGCGGTCCACCAGTTCTACGATTCGCTCCATCCGGACGCCAGCGGCACCGATGAGGGCCTCCGCGTCGATGCCCGCAATGAGGGAAGCAGCGCGGCCGGTGTAGCCTTTCTTGTCGGCAAGCAGCTTGGCTGTGGCCAGCGCTAAGCCAGCCTCAGTGCCAGGGACAGGCGAGAGATGGACGTCACAGTTGACGCCCGTATTTGAGAGGCGGCCCTCAATGGTCCAGAACTGTGTAACGAACCCGCACAGAGAAGGGTCCCGCGCTTCCGCGAACCCTCGGGCGTGGCTTGGGTTTCCCCAAGAGTTCAGGAAGTCCGCACCGAAAGACACCACAGTGTGGGCTTGGTCCAGCGCATAGTGGGGTGCTTCGTCGATTCCAAATACGGCCTTGGCCGCTGCACGCAGTGCTTCGGTACCCAGGGGTTCCCAGCGGAGTACCGTGCCGCCCATGGCGCCGATGATTTCATCGGTCATGGCAGCGGTAGCACCGGTACGCTTGCGTCCGAGCCAGACAATCTTCTTACCCGCAACTTGAGCGGCCTTCACGGCACTGGCTGTGGCCTCGAGGGCATCATCCCAGCTGGCAGCCTTGCCGCCGACCATCGGTCCGTCGAAGCGGTCTGGGCTGTAGGAAGCCTGGAGATCAGACACACCCTTGGCGCAGATCGAACCCTTGTTGGTCGGATGCTCCGGGTTTCCCTGGATGTTGATGATTCGGCCTTCTCGGTTCTTGGCCATCACACCACAACCGGCTTCACAGCCGTTGCACTGAGTGGCAAACCAAGTGGCGATTCCTGGGATAATCTGATCGGGTGTGACCACATAGGGCAGTACGTTCTCGATCGGTGTGACCGGATCGATAGAGCATGCACTTGCGGTTCCGGAGATGCCCAGAACTTTTAGGAAATCCCGACGGTTCAATTCAGCCATGGTTTCTTATCCGTCCTACTTGTGGCAGGTCAGGCAGTCTTTCAACTCTGCCCGCCGTAGCTCGGCGCTTGCGCCATAGTTTTCGTCGACTTTTGGATGGTCTCGATGACAATCCAAGCACCACCCCATCTGGAGGGTGTTGACCCGCGTGGCGACGGTCATGTCGTCCTGGACCTCTCCGTGGCACTCTTGGCACTTCACACCGCCGCGCACGTGGCGCTTATGGCTGAAGTACACAAAGTCGGGGAGGTCGTGGACCTTCTTCCAAGGGATTGGCTCGCCAGAGTTGTAGTACTCAACGAGCTTCACGAGTTCGGGACGGTCCGTGGTGCTGATGACCTTGTGGCAGTTCATACAGGTGCCCGTTTCAGGGACCCCAGCATGGATGCTGCGACGCGCACCGGAGTGGCAATACTCACAGGCGATTTCCAGCGTGCCGGCATGCAGCTTGTGGGAATAGGCGATGGGTTGTTCCAGTTCTACCGCGCGATCTACATCACCGTATGCGACCTGTCCTTCGAGGGACGGTATCAGTGCGTAGGGTTGCAGCGGGAACAACTCGTCCTTGGACGGGTCGTTGCCACTTGGGCCGGCTGGAATCACATCTCGAATGTCAAAGGAAGAAGTTTCTTCCTGGGCGCTCTCGTCTGCATGGCTCTCTGCGCCGACCAACCCGAGGGTCAGGCCGACTGCTGTGAGTGCTACAAAGCACAACGCCGCGAGGATTTGTGATCTCATGGTGTTCGATACTCCCGATAATCGGCGCCCACGTAATGCTCTGTCCGCCCAGTTTCAACCCCTGCGGTAGGCCAAAAGCAATGAGGGGCCACTTCCGGGACCTAAAAGGTCGAGAGTTTCTGGCGTTGGCCCTAAGTTGTCGTGAATTCAGCGAGTCGAATCTATGGGCACGATGTGGGCTCCTACAGGATGGGAGCCGCTCAACGTCACACCTTGAATTCGGCTCGTAGAGGAGTCGAGGGGCACCCAGATCGCCGTGACGTCCGCAGCCATGCTCATGGTGCCAAGCTCTAAAGGGGCCGATGTCAGGATCTCTGTTTGGATTGTTGTGGGTGGTCGTCCATCCTCTGTGGGTGCCAACTCAACGCCGAAACTTCTGAGGTAATCACCCCCATCTTCGCCATCAGTGTCGAACAATGAAAGCTCAAATGACTCGATCGCTGCGAACCCGAAGCCATCCCACTCGAGGGGCTCGTGGAGGCCCTGCTGAGCGCTGAGCGGCGGGTCGTGGGCCAGGTCTTGTTGGCCTGTGTAGTGTGCGCGGTCGGCACTGGGGAAGCCGGACAGGGCCGCAAAGTGCACAGTCACTTCTGTCTGTGCGAAAGGGATGGCACTGTTCATGTCTGGCCGATCACGGGGTCCCCAGTGAACGCTTGCGGTCACGTCGACCCGGCCATCTTCGCTGAGCGAGACCCCCATGCCGAAGCCGCGTGAGGTGTACCCGAGGGCTGGGTCATACCCT
>CAWVVG010000041.1:0-14381 GCA_963932775.1 uncultured bacterium | reverse complement strand
TGGGCTGGTCTGAGGTGCTTGTTGCGTTCTCTGACAGGTCCTCATTGCTAATCGCAGAATCTGCAGGGATTCGGTCAAAACCCCACGTATAGGTAATCTGGAAAGGCTTGTATTCGGAGCAATGGGTACTATCGGTCGCGTTCAGCCCGATGCTCGCACCGAGTGGAAGCACTTGGGAATCTCCCGCCTCAGCCAAGGGAAGCGCACAGTTGCTTACTGCTGCTGTGTCGCCGTCTTTTCCGCCGCAACTCATCATCAGGGCTAGTGCGCTTGCTGCCAGCCAGGAATGGTTCGGTTTGGTATCCATCATGTTTTGTCCTGGGGCAACCAGTTTTCTCGTGCGCGCGTGAAAAATTCCGTGAACTGCAATCGTGCGGTAGTGTACGGATAATGAAGGTCTATCGTCAACGAAAGAAACTGCTTCCTTCGGCTTTCCGTATCCTTCGGCGGCCATGGTGTGGCCTGTTTCCCAGTGTCACTGGGATTGTCCTAACCCTGTACCCTTCGGCGGTTCATGGGGCAACGCTTCCACAAATGGAATCCACGGACACCGCAGCGGTCTCTGTCCGAGTTCTGGGCGCGGTCGATATGGGAGTTGTTCCGCCCTTTCGGGCAGCACCCAGGCGGCGGTCCTCTATGGGGGTTGACCTCTCTTGGCGGGTCGCAGAACGGGTGCGACTCGATGGTGCATGGTCATGGATTCGCGATGACCTGCCTGCAGGCCATGGGGTTCACGGCGCAGGAGACATAGAGCTCGGGGTGTGGACGGATTGGATCGAAGTGGATTGGGTGTCCCTCGGGGTGGGCTGGGTTGTGAAGTTGCCCAACGCTGCCGATGAGGCTGAGATTGGAACCGATGAAACGGATGTGTCCGTATACTCGACGGCATCGACAACCTTTTCTGGGGTGGAGCTGTCTGTACTCGGTGGGGTATCGATTCTCGGGGACCCGAATCGTTTCGCCAACCAGGATGACGTCGCGCTCATTGGGCTGGAGGCGGCGAGAGTGGTGGGTCCAGTCCACTTGCGTTCCAGTGTCGGCGGTACCTTGGGCACCACACGAAACCCTGCTCGACTGTCTGGTGTGGCTGGTTTGTGGGGTGGGTGCCCATATCGAGTCGGTACCGAGGCCCAGGTGGGCCTGACACCTGCCGCGCCAGCCTGGGGTCTGAGGGCATGGGTGGGCTGGGCCGCCGGTTGTGATTAGGCTGGCAGCCTCGACGCATCGGAGCATTGTTTATGGGTTTGTTCGATTTTTTCTCAGGTGGACCGGATGGTCAACTCAAGCGCCACTCAAAGCGTGCGATGAATCTCAACGCACAAGCTGAAGATCGCGAAGCCAGCCTGCATTGGTTGGCCCAAGACGGATCGGAACAAGCCATTCTTGGCCTGCTCGGCCGGTACAGCGTGACCTACGAGCATCAGATGAAGGACTTGAGCGAGAAAGAACTCGTCTTTGAGTTGCTCGAGACCCTCGGCGATCAGGTGTGTGCTCCGATCAAGATCTGGGCCCGAAGAGCGCCCAAGTTCGCACGCCCATTGCAGCTGGTGGACAAGTTTGAGGGCGAAGAAGCGACTGTGACCCTGTTGGTCGAGATGTTGGCGCTCGAGAACGACCCATTCAAGCCCGAAAAGAAGCGGCAGATTCTAATCAAGCTCGCCGAGTACATAGATGAGCGGATTGTTCCCGCCATCGAACCTTGCTTGCGGGATTTTGATGAGGGGATTCGCTACGCTGCAGTGGAGGCGGTCCTGTCCCAGCCCGATGAGGTGGTCCGAGGTCATTTGGCATCATCCATCGCGGACGAGAAAGAAGAATCAAACCGGCTGCGGGTCCGAATTGCTGAGGCGTTTCATCAACGCAACTGGAGTCTGGACGAGTTTGCCGCAGCAGTGGAAGAACGCCCGCCCCACGGTTGGGTGGTCACAGGCGCGAAGCTGAGCCCGGCGTAATTTCACCTGCCAAGGGGGAGAGTAAGGCGTCTTGGAAGTCTTCCTTTTGGACCCCCCGGCCCAACAAGCACATTGATTTCACCACCGCGGCCTCTCCGGTCATGTCGCCGATATAGATGGCGCCGGCATCTCGAGCGGCGTCGCTACCCGCGTACCGGCCAGGGCGACTCGCACCCGCTCGGCACTGGCTACCCACGAGCACATGTACTCCGGAGTCGGTTGCTCGGCGGATGGTCTCAGGCCAGTCGTTCAAAGGAAGATTTCCTTCGCCGAAGCCTCGAAGCATGATCACGCGCTTGCCCAGATCGGTCAGGGCATCGATTGCGTTGGGTGCCATTCCGGGAAATGCGCTCAATACGGCCACATCGGTGTTTACTTCAGGATGCACGGTCACGGGACCGCTTCGCCGCAAGGGGGGGCTGATCCGTTCGATGTCTACCCCCAGCTCCACGAGCGGCGGGTGGTTTGGAGAGGCGAATGCATCGTAGGCGTAAACCGAGGTCTTCGTCGCTCGGTTTCCTCGGAAGAGGTGGCTGCCAAAATACAGGCCGACTTCTCGGATATTCATGGCGGCACTGATGGCTGAGTGCACCAAATTCGATCGTGCATCCGTTCGAGGCACAGCGAGCGGGCGCTGGGAGCCGGTCAAGACCACCGGTTTGTGGTCGCCACCGAGCATGAAGCTCAACGCGCAGGCGGTGAAGGTCATCGTGTCGGTGCCATGAATGACAACAAAACCATCAAATTCTTCGTGTGCTTCGGCGATGGCTTGGGCGAGTTGCCCCCAATGGCTTGGCGTAAGATCGGATGAGTCCACATTTGTGATCACCCGAGTCTGAATGTCGGCGACTGCGTTGAGGGCGGGCGCATGGGCCAGCAAGTCAAGAGCCAGATTGGTCGGAGCTAGGTGCCCGGGGTCGCCGACCTTGCGCATGCTTAAGGTTCCGCCAGTGAACAAAAACAGCAATTTAGGAAGCGGGCTCACCAGATGTAAAGCTCGTCGTCGTAGCATTCACCC
This sequence comes from uncultured bacterium, assembly GCA_963932775.1. Lineage (GTDB taxonomy): Bacteria > Myxococcota_A > UBA796 > UBA796 > UBA796 > UBA796. Next base: position 11,411 of record CAWVVG010000041.1, on the reverse strand, counting down.
GTGGCGATATCATTGCACTCGCTCTGGTTGATGCACCGCTTCAAGTCTCCGAACGCTTCTCGTTCGATGCTGTCTTCACCCCAGTTGTCGTACACCGACTGCTGGACCTCGCATGTGGCTTCGCATTCCTCTACCTCGGACACATCGGTATCGATGTCATCGCAGGAAAGGAGCTTCTTGCAGGTCTTCGCGCAGCTCGGCTCACAACCGGCCAAGGGAAGCGACGCGAGCGCCATAAATAGAGGGAAGGCTTTGCGCATGGTTACCACACCGGGGCGCAATAGCCACTGGCGAGATTATCGCAGGAGTGACTGTCGACACAGTCCATCCACAGTGCCGCTTGGCGATCGTTTTCGAGTTCAGTGGCTTCGTCGCTTGGGGTGTACTCTGTGGGGCTGTAGTCCCCAACCTCACCGGGGCGTTCGAGCGCGCCTTCGCATTCATCCATGCACTGGCGGTTCTTTTTCTCCCGTGACTGACCATAGTTCACGAGTCCCTGAAAATAGCTCTCGGTGCCTTTTTCTCCGCGGGCATCTCCACAGTTGTCTGTAGTGGTGCCATACAGTTTCGTGCAGGAACTCTGGCAGTCGTTCCCGCAACCGGAAACGAACAGAGCACCGGCGGCTACGAAACCAAGGAACAGTGGGGTGTGAGCGGACATGGAACCTCCAACGAGAGTCATCCTAATCTCGCCACCCCCGGTTGGCCAACGTCCAAGTTGGCGGGCATCATGCTACGGGAGCCTCCTTCTCGTTCGGTGAGCGTTCAGTGCACATTCTTCAGGTAACCCCGTACTTCCCGCCGACCTGGGCTTATGGCGGTATTCCACGGATAGTGGATGGCTTGAGCCGTGCCCTGGTCGCGAAGGGACATCGGGTCACGGTTTTAACCACGGATGCCTTTGATGGGCACGATCGGGTCAACCTGGCTCGGGACCGGGAACACCACGGGGTGCGGGTATTGACCGCTCCAAACTGGTCGAATGATGCAGCGTACCGCCACCAGTTGTTTCTGCCGAGGGGCGCCCGCGCGCTATTGGATGCCAACTGCGATGATGTGGATGTGATTCATCTCCATGGCCACCGCCATTTGCTGAACAACGCGGCCTCGGGCTGGGCGGCTTCACGGTCGATTCCATATGTGATGACGGCCAATGGAACCTTGTTGCGCCATGAACGAAAGGTTGGGGCGAAGTGGCTTTGGGACAAGTTCGTATCGGGATCTGTACCCGTTCAAGCCACGAAGCTGATCGCGGTGAGTGCTGCCGATGTGGCCCGACACCGCTCCGCAGGCATTCCCGCTGAAAAGATAGTTCGCATTCCGAATGGGCTCGATCTTGGGGAGTTTGAAGCGCTGCCCAGTCGGGGTCAATTTCGAAAATCCCGGGGTCTCGGTGAGGGCCCGATTGTGACTTATCTCGGTCGAGTGTCCCCACGAAAGGGTGTCGAGTACCTGGTCCGGGCATTTCACGGTGAAGGGCTCGGGTCGGCCCAACTGGTTGTGGCCGGGAATGATATGGGTGCGATGGCCACTGTCCTGGCGGAACCAAAGGGCGCCAATGTCCACTTTGTGGGTCTGGTAAAGGGAGATGACCGCTTGGCATTGCTCGCAGACACCGATGTGCTGGTGTACCCATCCGCTGACGAGGTGTTTGGGCTGGTCCCCTTCGAGGGCCTCTTGTGTGGTGCACCCGTAGTGGTCTCAGATGACTGCGGTTGTGGCGAGCTTATCGCCGAAGCGGGGGCTGGATTGTTGGTGAGATACGGCGACGTCCCTGGCTTGCAGGCGCGCATTCGAACACTCATCGAGGACCGGGTCGCTGCGGAGGCCATGGTCGCTAGGGGCCGGCGCTATGTGGAAGAACAGCTCGGGTTTGATGGGGTCGCTGACCGCCACCTGACTGTGTATGATTCGGTGATCCAATGAGTCGTGAAAAACTAACACTGCGCATGGGCTGGCTGGTCATTGTCGCCCTCATCGCCATCGCCTTCTTCAACGGGCTTCATGCTCCTTTTGTCTATGACGACAAGATCGAGGTTGTCGGTAATCCAACCATTCGGGACCTCGGGCAACTCGTTGCGGTGCTTGAATACAATGTGTCCCGAATGCTGCTGATACTCAGCTATGCCTGGAACTATCGCTCCTTTGGACTCGATCCGTTTGGGTACCACGTCACCAGCCTGGTGATCCACGCCTTGTGCGTGTGGTCGGCGCTGAATCTCGCGTTTCGGCTCGGTACACTCGCAGGTCACCGTCGCCCGGTGTGGGCGGCACTGGCAGCCGGTTCAGTCTGGGCGGTCCACCCGATGGTGACGGAAGGGGTGACCTACATCACCGGTCGGTCGGAGAGCCTGTGTGCGTTGTTCGTGTTCTCCACACTCTCTCTATGGGCCGGTGCGTTGCTCCGTGAGAAAGAGCAGGGGGGCGTGAGCGTCGCGTTGCGTCTGTTGGCCATATTTCTTGGGTTCTTGTCTATGGGCACCAAAGAGGTGGCCATAATGATCCCATTCGCCCTGGTCTGGATGGAGTGGCTGCTCGGAACTGGGCGACCCAAGTGGCGCTGGTACGTACCTTTCTTGGGTGCCATCATTCTGGGTGTGGCAGGTCGGGCACTGTACGCCGAGCACCTTCTCCCCCGGGAGGTAGATCGACCATTTTTGGTGCAGATCAGTACCCAGGCTGAGGTGTGGCTGCGGTACCTCGGCCTGTGGCTGTTGCCGATGGGCCAGACTTTGTACCACCACGTCGCTGATGTGACGGTCCCCAGCGGACGAGGGTTGGGTGTCTTTGTTGCACTGGGTGGGGTGGTTTTTGGAGTGGTGCGTTGGACCCGCTCCCGGCCCTTGGTTGCCTTCGCGTTGGGCTGTGCCGCGATCTTCCTCATTCCCAGCAGCTCGGTGGTTGCGCTCAAAGAGAGTATGGCGGAGCATCGGTCTTACCAGACAGGGCTGTACTTGGCATTGGCGCTGGTCTGGAGCTTGCCGGACAAAAAGGTACGCCTCATGGGCCTTGGAGTCGCCGTCTTGGTGCCTCTGTTCGTGACCATGACCATCTCGCGGAACAAGGTCTGGACCTCTGAGGTCGGATTGTGGGAGGAGGCAACATCATTGTCGCCCGAGGTAGCCGAGGCTTGGTACGGTCTGGGGGATGCACAGCGGTTTGCGGGCAACCTCGAGTCGAGCGTAGTTGCTTATGAGACGGCTATAGAGAAGAACGACACCCATCTGGACTCATGGAACAACCTGGGCATCGTCAAGGCTCAGATGGGCGATAGCCATGGCGCACGCAGGGCATGGAAGTCGGCGTTGAAGGTCAAGCGGACCTACTGCAAGGCCCATGCGAATCTCGGGTTCTTGGCCAGTCAGTTGGGTGACATAGAGGATGCGATTGTCGAGTTCAGGACCACCTTGACCTACTGCCCCAACAATCTGGTGGCCCATTACGGCTTGGGCACGCTCTATGCGGACGAACGACGGAACCGAGACCGCGCTGTATTCCACTTTGAGGCGTTGTTGGAGCTAGAACCTGGCTTCTCGCGCGCGGTCGAAGTCCGAGAAAGGCTCCTCGAGCTCACCTGGTAGTCGCCCTCAAGCTGCGAGCCTCCAACGCCCCAGCGCGCGTCCCATCCGCCAGGCTTCATCAATGGATCCGCTTGCAATGGCGTCCCTCAGCAGTCGAGCGATGGGGCGAGGTCTCAGGTAGAAGCCCATCCAAGCAGACCGAATGAGGCGGCTCAATTCGGCCCCATCCATATCGGTGAGTGTGGGGCGGGACTGATCGGCATCGAGGGGGTTCGTTACGGCATTGTCGGGGGATCGTGGGAGCGAAAACAGTGGGGTTCCCGGCATGGCAGACAGGCTCGAAAACTGCACATAGTCGGCTCGGATGTCTCGGCAGAACTGGATGGACTGTTCTACCGCCCTGGCATCTTCTCCCGGTGCGCCCAGAATCATGTAGGCCAAGCTTCGCAGGCCGGCAGCGCGTGTCGCGGCGAAGGCGGTCACCGCTTGTTCCGTGGTGATGTCTTTGCGAAGCAACGCAAGGGTCTCGGGGTTTGCACTCTCGACGCCGTAGGCAACCACTCGGCAGCCGGCCCGCCGCATCAGGGTCAGCAGCTCCTCGTCGACGCTGTCCACTCGGCCTTCGCACTTCCACTCGATGTCGAGGCCCCTGGCGATGATCTCATTGCAGATCTCGACGACTCGGCCGCGCTTTAGGGTGAAGTTGTCATCGTAAAAGTTGATGAAGCCAACCCCGTGCTGCTCCTTCAGTTCCACCATCTCATTGACTACATCCGCAGCCTGGCGTGCCCGCCACTTGGATCCCCCGACGCTTTTGTCGCAGAACGAGCAACGAAATGGGCATCCCCGGCTGCTGATCATCGTGGCAAAACCCCGACGTGTCGCGAATAGGTACCGATAGGCGTGGTTCGGAAGTAAATCCCGGGCAGGGCGGGGCACGAGGCCCGGGTCGGGTGGGGTTGCGGCGACAAAAGTACCGCCAGGAATCCGGACTCCCGGCGGAGGGTCGCCCTCAGAACCAGACTCCCACCATTGGAGAAGGGGTCCGATTACTGGCTCCCCTTCACCGATGACGGCTGCATCGAGGCGGGGCATCTCGTCAAAAATTTCCTCACCTACTGCCGTGGGGTGGGGTCCGCCGATGACAATGTGTTTTACGTACGGCCGCATGATCTCCACTGCACGGGCTGCGATGTCGGCAACCGGTGTCATGGCGGTCAGGCCCACGACGTCCGGCTTTCGTTGGCGGATGGCCTGCTCAAAGGCGGTCCAACTCATGCCGGTTGCGTACGCGTCGAGAATGTCTACCTCGTGTCCGTTTTCACGGGCGACGGCTGCAATGTAGGCCAAGCCGAGGGGAGGAACGCTCAAGCCAGCATCCGCATTGTCGCGGCGGGGTGGGCGGACGAGTAGAAGGTTCATGCAACCATAATATCAGGGGCGATGCTTCATGATCGTGCACAATGTCGCTGCGTGGGCTGCTGTGATGTCCGCATCGGAATCGGTAGGGAACAAATAGCTCATGGAGGCCACACCATGAATGTCTGTTTTGGCGATCTCTGATGCACTGGTGTTGGTGATCCCTCCCAGGGCGAACACAGGCAGCGGCGCAGATGAGATGGCTTCTTGAAGTCCGTCGATACCGAGCGGTTCCCGGACATCTGAAGTATTGGAGAGGGGCTGGAACACCGGGCTAAGGGTGGCGTAGTCCGCTCCGATCGCGGCGGCTTTGTCGAGATCCTCAATCGTGTGGCAGCTGGCACCCAGCAGCCCTCGCACCCGTGAACGGATGCCATCCCATGGTGCAGTACTCGGTAGGTGGAGGCCCCAACCGGAGGCTTCCGCGATGGAAAGTGCATCCGCATGCGATGCGTGGAGGATCATGCCGGAACCCAACAATGGCGAGAGGCGGCGAGCCAATTCAACATATGCGACCCGGGATAGGTGGGGCTCCCGAAGGACAAGTGCCTTCAGTCCGCCATCGACCGAACCTTGGACCAGCCAAGTGAGTGTGTGGCCACAGCCATGACACCCAGGAGAAATACCCAGTACAGTTGGTATCAGGGCCATGCGGCACCGCCTTTTTGTGGTTGATTAATCCGTCCTTCTATAGGACTGCTTGCGTTTGCCGACAGCCGCTGTGGCATACGTCCTGCTTCGAAGGCCAAGCGCCCCGCTTCTACGGCCAAGCGCATCGCTCGCGCCATGACGATCGGATCGGCCGCACCGGCGATGGCGGTATTCGTAAGGGCGCCGTCGGCTCCAAGCTCCATGGCCTGCGCGGCATCGGAGCTGGTGCCCAAGCTGGCATCGATGACCATGGGGCAGTGGAGGTTTCGGCGAATGATTTCCATGCGCTTTGGGTTTGCGATTCCACGACCACTTCCGATGGGCGAGGCCAACGGCATGACCGCTGTGCACCCCATGTCGGCCAGACGCTCGCACAGCACCGGGTCATCGCTACAGCATGGAAGGACGTGAAAGCCATCTCTCACCAACTCTCCTGCAGCCTGGAGTGCTCCCACCGCATCTGGAAATAAAGTGTTGGGGCACTCGATGACCTCGAGCTTGATCCATGGTGTTTTCAAAAGCTCCATAAAGAGGTGTGCGGTCATCACAGCATCCTCGGGTGTGTAGTACACCAGCGGTGTTGGGCGGAAGGTGCACCCGGCTCTGGTCGATGGGGTCGAGAATATTCTCAACACTTGATCCATCCAAATCGATGCGTCGAACGGCCAAGGTCACCATACCCTGTGGCCGCTGCATCGTGAACTGCTGCCATGGTTTCAACGTCTGAAAACCGGCCGGTTTCGACCATTAGGCGCAATTTTAACTCTAAATTTAAGAGTACCAGCATGGACTTCGAGTATCCGAACAAGCGGCAATGATCGAGGTACAGGACGCCCATCAAATTTTTTTTTGCTGATTTACTCGTCCAAGTGTTGTTCAAAACAATACTCATGCGGTATAAACACGAAGCCGAATTTACGGTGGATGGAGTTACATCATGCTGAAGATTATTCTTCCCCTCGCTGCCCTCATTGCTTTCACTGCTTGCTCCAAGGACGCGGACGATACCGCTGCCGAAGATGCAGCCGCGACTGAAGAGATTGTAGAGGAGTAAGCGCTGAGCGTTTACGACTTTTAAAGGCGCCTGTCCCATTTTGGGGCAGGCGTTTTTGTTTGGACTTATCGAAGGAGTGTCACGATGAGGTGTTCAGGTTTTTTGCTGTGTGTGGCGATGGTTGTCGGGTGCACAAAGAGCGAGTGCATCAATGCGGATGGATGCGACACTGCAGTTGAGGAAGACCCGGGCCCGACGGGTCCAGTCGAAGTGGTCTTCAACTGGGTGACTCCGGCAGCCTTAGAGGTAGAGATTAGTGGTTTGAGTCGTGGCATCTTCGGCCTGGCGGAGACGGGGCTCGGGGGCACTGGCTATTACGGTGAAGACTGCGTGAGCCCACTCGCGATTTGCCACCCGGTGGAGGAGGGGGCCAACACCTTCCAAAGTCAGCACAGGAATGCTACCGGAGTGGACTGGGATGGTTTGTTGGACGGCGGAGAAACCGCCTTTCATCAGGACACCGAGGAAAACCTGACCTATGCAGTGTGGACTGAGGGTGGTGAGTGTGTGGCGGTGTTTGGCCACGATGTTGAGTTCTACGCGCCCCATGATTGTGTGAACCTCTGAAGGGTCCCATCGAAGGGTGAATACTTCTCTTTTTTCGTGCAGAACTGTCACGGCCCGAAATAGTTGGTTACACCGGGGCCGACCTCAGTGCGGTTTGGGTTGTCCGGCGCGCTGCGAGGTTTTCGTCTGAGGAGACAATAATGAAGAACCTTACTTTTATTTTCGTGGGCCTTTCCGCCCTTGCAATCGGTTGTGGCGACAAGTGTGAAGACACTGCTGCTGATGGCTGCGACACCGCTGTTGAGGCCGATGCCGATGCCGATGCCGATGCCGATGCCGATGCTGATGCTGACGCCACCTACTCCGTGACTTGGGCCGCTGCCAGCATCGACGCTGCAGTCACCAACGCACACGCTGATGGTTACTACCTCGGTCTGGCACAAACTGGTGCTGGTGAGGCTGGCTGGTACGGCGAAGATGCCATCTCTGGCGACGCTCTCCACGAGCTTATGGACACACTTAGCTTGGGCTGCGTTGCAACCCCCGGTGAAGTCGTCGGTAGCTCCACTACCCTTCATTGTGACCACGAGGCCACCACCACCTACGCATTCTTCGGTAACGAGAACGGCGACGACTGGAGCTCCGTGAGCTTCAGTGGTGGTGACGACACTTCCTACTACAACTAGGTCGTTTCTGAACGACAAGTTTACTTGTTGTCAACAGCCCGCCCGGGATTTCCCGGGCGGGTTTTGTTGTTTTAGGGTGTCTGTGTTCGTCTGGTAAAGACATCCACCGATCCGTCAGGCTGGTAGACGATCGTGGTCTCCATGGGACGGCTCGCAAGCCAATGGGGGTGGGTCGGTAAAAACTGCACGTGCACCGTGGTCTCGCTGCTCCACCATGCCCGCACTTCACCCTTTCCATGGCCCGCCTGACCATTGACACCCATCACAAAAGTGGATGTGTGTTCCCCTTCAAATGTACGACGAAGATCGGGCAACGCTGGTTGGAGCCTTAGAGTAAAGGTGGGTGCGCTCAGCCCGTGCTGCCGGACGTGGCTCGATGAGAGGCCGCCTTCGATAAAGCGGTGTTGAAATTGAACGATGCCGTTGTCGTAGGCTGCCACGTGGCCATCAAAAGCCCACGTCTCGTCACTTTGGGTGGGCCAATCGGGGGCTGCGGGGGATGGACGGATCAGTCTGAAGCCTTGTTCGAGTGGCTGCAGCCGATAGTTGGTGATGGCGACCCCCGCTTGGGTCTGCTTGAGCAAGAAGCGAAAGGGCACCAGGCCCAGGATTTTCTTGAAGCGTTGGGGCTCGCCGCCGATTGAGATGTCTCCGCTAAGTTTCTTACCAAATCGTTCGATATCCAGAACTGCAGCAACCACATCTTGGCTGTGCTTCATGGTGTTGCCATTCCGTTTTACCGGAGGACTGGATGGCATCCGCCCTTGTGCGCGAACGTGAACGTGCTCGTTGGATGGGTTGATGTAGCTCAGTGATACGTGAACATCTTCACCATGGGTCCAATCCTCTACGACTACCGCGCGCTCCAACCGAGGCGCCGGAATCTCGGGCAACCAGCTCGATAGGTTCTCGACATCGGCCACGATTGTCTGCTTTCCGGAGCGGTCGCTGTCCTTGGCAATCCAGACTGACCGCTGGGGAAGGTCAAGGCGGGCATATTCGTGCATGTCCCAGTCGGGGTGGTGGCTCACAAAGACCACATCGACTGCATACTGAAGACCAAAAGGCTGCAAGGGAAGGATCGGGAAATCAGTCTTTGGGCCCCCTGTGTAGTCTACGGTGGCGGGGCGGACGGGAACAAAGGCAGCCTGTTCAGCTGGTTTAACTACGGGACCTGTAGGGAGAAGCGACCTCAGGCCGCATCCGCAGAGTGTCAGTGTGAGCCATGGTAGATGGTGTCCCATTGGTTCAGCTTACCTCAGCCAAAGAAGCGAATCATGCTCACAGCACCCAGGGCGAGCGCAAGCGCACAGGGGCCTATCCAGGCGGCCCGGTCAATCCATGGTCTTGAAAAGTCACCCTGGCCTTGAATGTAGGCCGCGAGCATAAACAAACACATTGGGTCGTAGTACTTCTGGTACGCCCGTGCGCTCAGCATATTGGCCCCGATAAATGCGACCGCGACAAGGGATAGAAATCGGCCATGTTCCTGGTCTGGGTGGGTCGCGAAAGCCAGCAATGTCAGCGCGCCCAACGGTACGGTAATCCAGAAGGTGACAGGGACGTCGAGGAGCGCAGGAACCGTCCGTGAGGCGGACCACAGTGCGCCCCCCCATCGGTTGGGGTCGTCCGCCCAGGCCATGGGGTGTTGGGCCAGTAAAGCCAGCCCGAGCGCTGCGATTCCAGGCACCCATAGCTTGGCTTGAGGGAGCCGCAGGCCTCGAATCAACCAAGGTGCAAAGGCGATGGAGTACATCCCAAGGACGCCGAGGGCCATAACCATGACATCGATGTTGATGCCTCCTTGATGTCCGGTGGCGAACCCGGGTGGTGTCAGTCCGCCCCAAGCTCCCAACAGTGGGGTCAGTGCTGCGAGAGGAAGAATGCTGACCACAATCCAGGACATGTGGTTGTGTCTTCGGGTCAGGCCTGCGAGCACCATGGGCGCGAGTACCCATAGATGTATTTGTCGCGTCCACACCGCGGCTGTGGCCCAGATGACGGCCACCCAGGGGCCTGACTTGGATCGTGGGTGGGTGGAGTACAGGAGCGCGAACACAAACAGGAGGGCCGCATTGTCCGTACTCAGTCGCACCCCAGGTCCGACAAAGTAGGGGCTCATTCCAATACAGAGTCCACCTATGGCTGCCGCCATTGGGCGTCCCCATGAAGCGAGCGCTCGAATGGCAAACCACAACGCCAGCCCAGAAAGGCAGAGGTTGACCGCTCGCAGAATCAGTAGGTTGTCACCCGTTATCCAGGAAACTGGGCTCATCAGCAGGTGGTAGAGCGGTGTGGTGGCCGACTGGTAGTCACTCAAGTCAGGGAAGGGGAGACCGCTGGCAAAGGACGTGATGGTCGGATGATGAAATAGGCGCTCATCGAGATCATCGAAAATAGTCAGGCTCTGGCGGAACAGAATTGGAATCCAAAGGACCATCCAGATCACCGGGATCATGCGGAGTCTGTTGTGACTGGATGGGTGGGTCAAGGTTTACCAGAGCGATTGGTTGCTCGAAGGGCTTAATGGTTTTGCTCCAGATTCCGTAGCCTTATGGGGAGACACCGAACATTTCGTAAGGTGTCTTGTTTAAAGATCTCAATGGATAGAGAATAAATATTGCTTGCTGTGGAACACCTTCGTGGAACATTTGTGGCAGGCGGGGTTATGCGTGGGATGATCTATGAAGCAGGGGTGATTGACGAAACCCTGTAAAGAATTCTACACTCCTCGGACGGTGGGTCCTGGGGGACCATAGAAGCCATGGCTTTTTGGGAGAGAGATATGCGTCGGACTGGTTTGATGATGTTTGCAATTCTTGGGATGACCGTTGTCGGTTGTGGCAAGGATCAAGATGAAGATGGTTACAAAGGCGATGACGATTGTGACGATTTGAACGCCGCAGTGAATCCCAAAGCGGATGAAACTTGCGATGGCGTAGACAACAATTGCAACGGAAAGATCGACGAGGGCTTGATTCTCGAATGGTTCTCCGACAAAGATAACGACCAGTATGGAGACCTGGCCACAATGGTGGCCGCATGCATTCAGCCTGCTGGGTACGTGGACAATTCTTTGGACTGCGATGACGCCTCTGAGGACTTCCACCCGATGGCCCAAGAGGACGATTGCGAAGACCCCAATGACTACAACTGCGATGGCTCGGTAGGCTACGCGGATGAAGATGGCGATGGCATTCCTGCTTGTGGGGACTGCGATGACTCTGATGCCGACGTGAGTGCCCCGACTGTTTGGTATGTGGACTACGACGCGGATGGCTTTGGCAGCGACGCCATCACGATTACAGTCTGTGCCCCGGATCAAGAGGACAAATGGGCTCAGAATGCGGATGACTGCGACGACCTTCGGGCCAGCGTCAATCCGGAGGCCGTTGAGGTCTGCAACGAGCTCGATGACAACTGCGACGACACTGTCGATGAGTTCGTCACTTCGGTGTTCTATGAAGACGCGGACGGTGACGGGTACGGTACAGATGCTTCTACGACGGATGCATGCTCGGTGCCGGAAGGCTTTGCCGTGACATTCGACGACTGTGATGACGATCTCGACTA
>CAWVVG010000040.1:0-14531 GCA_963932775.1 uncultured bacterium | reverse complement strand
TCGGTGGGGGATCGACCGAACTCATTATTGGAGAGGGTGCTGAGACCACGCAGCTTGACAGCTTGTTTATGGGGTGTGTGAGCTGGTCCAAGCGCTTCTTTGAGGGTGGAGTCGTGACCAAGACTGCGATGTCGGAAGCGATCTTGGCTGCCCGTCGAGAGCTCCAGAGTGTGGTTCGATCGTACCGGAAGGTGGGGTGGGACGAGGTTGTGGGCTCATCGGGCACCATTGTGGCGATCGAGCGAATCCTGCAGGCCCGGGGCCACCCAGAAATCGATGTCGAGGGCCTCACCTGGCTCCGGAATAAGCTGATTAAAGTCGGGGATATGGACGATGTCAATCTCGAGGGGCTGACCGATAATCGCCGACCTGTTTTGGCCGGTGGTGTTGCGGTGCTCTCGGCGGTTTTTCAAGGGCTGAGGGTCGAGTCTTTGCGGGCCACAAAGAGTGCACTCCGCGAGGGTGTGCTCCATGAGCTTGTTGGACGGGAGCGTCATGCTGACATCCGCGATCAAACGGTTCGTCACCTGATGAGTCGTTTTGAAATCGACGGGCGACAGGCCTTTCGTGTTCAGCAAACGGCCATGTCTTTGTTTGATCAAGCACAGCCAGCATGGGACCTCAAGGCCCATCACCGTACGATGTTGAGGTGGGCATCAGCACTGCATGAGGCGGGCATTTTTATGACCTATACGGGCTATCACAAGCATGGCGCCTACCTGCTGAAGCACACGGAGATGCCTGGATTTTCACGCCAAGACCAGCGCTGCGTGGCCGCCTTGGTGCTGGGTCATCGGGGAAAGCCCACCCGTGAAAAGATTGCGGAGGTGGCTCCGATGTGGGACCGCAAGCTCTTGCATTTGGTCTGCCTGCTTCGGATCGCCACCCACATTCATCGCCGACGTTCCCCGCGGCCGCCACCCGAGGTCACAGCCAATGTTGATCATCGGCAGGTGCGGCTCAGTTTTCCAGGTGGCTGGTTGAATGAGCGCATGCTTAGTCGAGCCGATTTGGCGGATGATACCCGGCATCTCGAAGGCCTGGGCTATCGGGTCATTCTCGATTGAGCGTGTTCAGGCCATGTTTTGCGAGGAGGATGGTCTGGGTGTGTGACGGTTGCGCTTTGCCTGGTTTGACCCGGGTGTAGTTGCCATCTGGGTCGAGAATCCAGGCATTTGTGTTGTCATCGAGTGCCAAGTCCAGGGCCTCTCGGAGAACCCGGGCTTTGAGAGCAGGCACGGTCACCGGCATAGCGATCTCAACCCGGCTCTTGAGATTCCGGTCCATCCAGTCTCCGCTGCCGGTGAACACGAGGTCTGTTCCATCGGCATGAAAATGGTAGACCCGTGCGTGCTCCAGAAAACGCCCGAGTATGCTACGAACGCGGATGTTGTCGCTTACTCCCGGAACGCCTGGGCGCAAACAGCATATGCCTCGGACCACCAAATCGATCTGGACGCCCGCCTGACTTGCTTCATACAGGCTGGAGATCACAGAAGGTTCGCTGAGGCCATTGAGCTTCGCGCGGACAAAAGCAGGCCGCCCGTTTCGCGCGGCTTCGGTCTCGGCCCCAATCAACTCAAGTAAGGTATTTTTTAGAGTGAAGGGTGCGAGGAGAAGGCGATTCATGGGCAGGATTCCACTCAAGCTCGTCAACTGAAGAAAGACATTGTGGACATCTTCACCAATCTTTGGGTCGGCCGTCAGGTAGCTGAAGTCTGTATAGAAGCGGCTGGTAGAGACATGGTAGTTGCCGGTTCCGAGGTGGACATATCGACGGATGGTCCCGTGTTCTCTGCGGACGATCAGCATCATCTTTGCGTGGCATTTGTGGCCCACGACTCCATATGCGACCTTGACTCCAGCCTCCTGCATTCGGGTCGCGAGGTCGATGTTTGCAGCTTCATCGAAGCGCGCTCGAAGCTCGACCACTGCAGTGACCTCTTTTCCATTTCGTGCAGCGTTGATGAGTGCGTCTACGATGGGAGATTCCGCACCGGTTCGGTACAGGGTCATCTTGATGGCGAGCACGGTGGGATCACTCGCGGCGGTCTTCAATAATGAGACCACAGGAGAATAGGATTCGTAGGGGTGGTGGAGCAGGACATCGGCTTCAAAGAGGGTAGAAAAGATGTCCTCTGTTGGCTTCAATCCCGACTGAAGGCCTGGTGTGTTCGGCGGGAATTTTAGATCGGGACGGTCCACTAAGTCTGCGAGAGAACTGACCCGGTGTAGGTTCACGGGTCCTTTGACTTGAAACATGTCCGCCTCGCCAAGACCATGCTGCTCGAGCAGGAGTTGAACGGTCTCAGACGAGCAGTTGTCGGCCACCTCAAGGCGAACAGCTGCGCCGTAGTTTCGTCCGTGGAGTTCACCCTTGATGGCGCTCAACAGGTCGTCTGCCTCATCCTCGTCGACCCACATATTGGAGTTTCGAGTGACCCGGAACTGATGGCAACCGGTGACCCGCATGCTCGGAAAAATCAAGTCCACATTGTCGTGAATTGCGCTGGAGAGCATCACGAAGTGGTGGGGTGCCTGGGATAAGTTTTCGGGGAGCTGTATCAATCGAGGCAAGCAGCGTGGCACAGGCAAGATGGCCAGTCCGCTGTCTCGACCGAAGGCATCACGGCCCTCCAGTCGGACTACCAGGTTCAGTCCCTTGTTCTGCACATTTGGGAATGGGTGGGCTGGGTCCAGTCCAATCGGAGACAGCACGGGCATGACTTCGCGGCGAAAGTAACGGCGGAGCCATCCGGCCTGCTTTTTAGTGAGCTCGGTTCGCTTGAGGACTTGGATGCCCTCTGTGGCGAGGGCGGGGAGCAGGTCATCGTTCAGCGTCTTGTACTGGCGGTCGATAAGTGCGTGGCACTGGTCTGAGATCTTCCGAAGCAGAACGGAGGGTGTGCTTCCGTCTGGATAGGGTGAACCCAGATCGAGCTGCTGGCGCTCTTTTAGGCCAGCGACCCGAACCTCAAAGAACTCATCCAGATTGGATGAGAATATCGCAAGAAAGCGGAGCCGCTCCAGCAGGGGAAGTCTGTCATCCTGGGCCAACTGCAGCACCCGGTGATTGAACTGAATGAACGAGAGTTCCCGGTTGAGGAACAACTCAGGGTCACCCCATGGCAGCCCTGCTGCAGGCACAATTTTCAACCGATTCCTTGCGGACATTTTCCCTCCATTCGGTTTTCAGTGTACCCCAGATGGGCTTTTGTACATGGTCTTCAGTAGAACTCAAGGTTGTTCAGTTCCATTGAAATAATGCTGGAAATATGTCGTTTTTTGAGATAGTCGGCGGTCATGTTGAGGTGCGCTATGGGTCGTCTCTGGATTCTGATGATGGTGGTGGGTTGTTCCGACTACCAGGTTCATAAGAGGGCGGATTTTGGCCCAGTACCCGAGGCTGAGGTGTCGCTCATTGATACGGCTGTGATGGCTCTTGATACCGGTGATGCGCCTGTGACGGAGGACACCGCCGAGCCGGAAGAACCGGTCATCGAGGTCCCCGACGAGCCGGTTTACCTGCACGAAGGAGGCACCCTGTATTCTTGGAGTCCCTTGGAAGGTCGACTCCGGATTGTCGGTAATTTTTTCCGTGAAGATGACGGTGAGGTCGAAGGGGTCACCGACATCACCGACATCGCCATCGACGCGTCTGGACACTTCTATGGGGTCAGCTACTCAACGGTCTATGGCATCAATGGGCACACCGCTGAGGTCTGGCCAATCGCTTCTATTGCATTTCCGATGTTCGGCCTGACCTGCACCTATGACGGCCGATTGATTGGTGCCGGCGACGGGTTGTTCGAGATCGACACTGTGACCGGTGCGATCAGTACACTGGTTCCCGAGGGTCAATATGAGACTGCGGGCGATATCGTGGGACTCCCCGATGGGCTGTTGTACTGGGCTGTGCGTGAGGGCGAGGCACTGGTCGTGGTGGATCCGGACAGCGGCGTGGTCGTTCCTCGGGGTGAAATCGGCACAGAGAACATCTATGGCCTCGGCTATGCGGAGGGTTCGCTGTACGGCTTTACGGAGGAGGGTCAGGCCCTCGAGATCAGCCCCACGACTGGAGAGGTGCTCAGTGAGCAAGCCTTGCCGGGCGCTTGGTGGGGTGCAACGACCAATCCTGTGGTGTGGTGAACTCCCGTTAGGGAATGATCAAGTCCACCATGGGTCGGGCCGCTTGGCTCTGCCACCCACGGACTCAACGCGGGGCCAGATGGCATCTTTTGGGGGCCGAAGGTGGGGGTTTTGAACGATCAGATGCGGCGCATGAAACAGCAATAGCTTCAAGGTTGCGATGGGCATGTCCGCGATGAATTTGGCTAGCACATGATCCTCGCAGAGTGCGGGGAACAACCCGGGCTGGCTTTCATTGATCAGCTTCATGTGTGAAATCGGTAGGATTTTGGAGAGTTCAGACATTTGTTGTCTGCGCTCTTCGGGTCCAACGGGCTTGTTCTCGACGCTCACCTCACCGACGGCGGGCATCATCCAGTCGTCGGGAAACTGGTCTGCGTGGGCGGCAAAGCCTTGCTGGACTGTAAGCTTTACTTGCTTGCCTTTGGCCAGGTCCACGTCTGGGTCTTGCTTGTATGCCGCCCAGCTCTCGGGGGTGATGTCGTAGAAGTGACCGTCTCGGCCCATTACTGCCCATTCACCAGATGGAGTGAGGGCGAAGATCCCAGCATCGTCGCGATTGTCCGCATCGGAATTCGCTTTATCGAATTCTCGGCCATCGTTGGACATTGCGCCTTCACCTCCCTTCTTGAAGCTGAAGCGACTTGCGCCGAGAATGACATCCACTCCAACGACGACCCAGAAGTTGCTCGAGATGGGCTCGGTATCGCAGCAGATCTTCGCCCCATCGGGAAGAATGAAGGTTGAATTCCCGCCAAAGTGCCAGGTGGCTCCGTTGTTCTTCTCGTTGACGTGAGGGTCACCCCAGATGCGCGTGATTTGCTTGCCTTGCAGGTCCCAAATCAACACCTCTGTGTTCTTCATTTCGACGACGTAGCCCATGGGTGTCGAGACGATGGATGAGTCGGGGTATTTCAGGTACTGCGGTCGCTGCTTGGGTACCTCGAGCTTCATGGCTGAGAATTGAGAGCTCTGGTCTGGACCGCTATCCCAGCTCCCGCCACGGGGCGCATCGACGGTGTCGGGCAGGTGGTCGAACAGCACAGAATACTGCTGCATATTGTTGAGGTCGGTTCGCTTGGCATCATCCACGTTGACATCGCCAGAACCCAAGAATGCACTCCAAGACTCGTCCTTTACATCATAGAAGTGACCATCCGTGCCCTGCATCGCCCAGGTGCCATCCGGCTTCAGGGCGAACATCCCGGCGCTTGTATCTCCGGCGGCGACGTCTGCATGCTCCTTGTCCCAGGCTTCAGCGTCCTTGTGGAGACCATCTTCGTCACCGGTGCCAAAGTGGTATCGGTCGCTGCCTGCCATGATGTCGACGCCTTGTACCAGCCAGACACCGGGAGAGGTTTCTTTAGTGTCCAAGCAGATTTTGGTGCCGTCGGTGAGAACAAATGTGGAGTCGTTGCCGAAGTGCCAGTCGTCTCCGCCACCGTTCTCGTTGACGTGCGGGTCACCCCAGATACGGGTGATCTGCTGGTCGGCTGAGTTGTAGATGCGAATGTCGTATTTAGACAACTCGATGGTGAACATGCCCTGAGTCTCAACGGCCTGGGAGCCGGGAATCTGACATGCTGAAGGGCGAAATTCCGGTACAAAAAGGCGGCTTCGGGGATCCTCGATGTTGATCAATAGACCCTTGATGGTCGATGTGTCGGATGTACTCACTTCGGCCGACTGCTGCCCGGCGGTCGAGATCGCAGCAGAAGCTTCTGGAGGGGTGGCGCCTTCTGCCGGCGCGCTGGAAGCCCGGGTCATCGCCATTGCTCCAACGGACTCGAGCAGGCTGGGATCGGCTTCGAGGACCTTGATTACCATCGATACGGGCACACCGAGTTCGGTTGCCAGCCAGTTTAGGGCGGTCATTCCGAGATCTGAAATGGACTTCGCACCATGACGTGTGGGGGCCAGCGCGCTGCTGCTGCTGCCTTCCTTTGCGCCCGATTCTCGAGAACCGGTGGCGGGTCCTTTTCGCTTCTTTCCCATGGAGCTCCCTATTCAATGGTCTCAGACAATGTTTACACACTGCCGCATGGGGTCAACGGGGTGGCTCGAGAATTGATTTATAGAGTGTGTTGCTCAGCGCCACATCAACTCAAGAAAGAACTGCATGCCTTGATGCCAAGCGGGCACTGGAGAGTCCCGGACTACGGCCCACCCGAGCCCGAGTGCTCCGGTGATCCCTGGGTGCGCGTCGCTTCGCAGACCCACTGAGAAGTCCGCTCGTTTTAGGGATCCTGGTGCCCAGCCGTGGCGGCCGTACAGCTCTGTGCCAATGGAACCTCTAATGAAGGGGCCTGTCCAGTATCTGCTCGCCATCATCTCGGAGTCGGCGGGCATGTAGTGGGTCGCCTGGACTTGAGTCCACAGGGTCGAGGCCGTTTCGGTTCGTTGGTCCGGCCAAGCCACAAGATACCCGGTACCCATCAGCCCGATATCGAACTCAAGGCCGATGTCATCGGTCAATCCGATGCCAGTGCCGAGGGTCAGGCGGCTGGCTCCGATGGGTTTAGGGGGCACCGCACGGGGGGGCGGATCGGCCAGGTCGATGAGTGGAAGCGCGGCGACCAACCATGGAGTCAAGAGCATGACTTTAAGGAACCTCGGCCAATTTGTGGTGGACCACTTCGCACCCATAGGCCCTCGGGGTGAGGGATATGACCGTGTGGAGCGGTATGTTTAGGTGGGGGACAGCGCTTCGCTCGAGGTCGGACAGATAGCCCAGGAGCACCCGAATGATTGCGTTGTGTCCGACGATCAGAATGGGCTGCTGCTGTCGCTCGAGTTCCATAATCAGCGGGTCGAGTCGGCTGATGACATCCTCGTAGGATTCCCCTCGGGGGTAGCGGTAGGTGAGCTTGTCCGCTTTTCGGCGGGCGTACTCACCCGGCATTTGCTCGGCGATTTGCTTGTAGGTCATGCCATCACAGATGCCAGCATCGATTTCATCGAGCACCTTCAATTGGTGTGCAGCCTGGCCAAGCGGTGCCGCTGTTTGGATGGTCCGTTGAAGCGTTGAGGTCCAAATACTCCCAGGAGCGGAATCTTGGTTGGAGATGAACGTGTTCAACGCTTGGGCGTACGCAGCACCCCGGCTGGTGAGGGGCATGTCGGTGCCCAGGACTCCCGCCATATTGGCTGTGCTCTCGCCGTGTCGGGTGAGCCAGATGGTGCGTGGGGTAATGTGAAGGTTCATCACAAATTGAGTGATGCGCCCTTGGATGTAGCCTCTCACATGTTGAATCTCGACCCGCTTGCCGACATCAATGAGCTTAACGAAGCTTACATTCTTGGCTTCGATGGGTTCGTAGGCCTGTTCGTAGTGAGCGATCCGGGCGCGGAAGTCGGTAACCGCTTGCTCGGGATCGATGCCTTGGTAGTCGGGTGCGAGCAGCTTGGTGTCGCGAATATTGGCATCTATGATGCTCTGATCATTGCATAGCGTCTCTATGAATAGGACGTCTATCTGGGCTCGATCGCACTGGTCGAGGACCCACCGGCGTCTCCCCTGGGTGCTGTTGGTGGCATCGTAAATTGCGATCTCACCGCCGGACTTAAACCAGGCGAGCATGTCGTCCATGGCGAAGCCGGACGCTTTCTTTCGAGAGCTCAGGCCATCGTTGTTGGTGGGGTCAAAAAACGAAGCGGGCACTTTCGCACCAAAACGCTCCCGTCGGTAGTTGCCCACATTGAATACCTGCGCGCTGTAGCCAGTCCACGACAGATATCGGGCGAGTTTGCGGGCGATGTAGGTCTTTCCGCGAGCGGGCAGGCCCACCATGACCACGGCCAGTGGTCGAGACATGGCGATGGGTATACCGAGGCTCATCGGGGCTCCTGTGGGGCCATTGGCCCGGACGTGTCGACCAGTCTACACGGGATTTCGCGGCGCGACATTGAGCCTGAGCTCAGTCGCAGATTGCAACACCCCAGCTGTCCACATTGTCGAGCTCAGAACATTCGGTCACGATGCCTGTGCCTGAGCCGTCGTCATCCACCCGCATGACAAGGCCGCTGGCACCGATGGCCGTCGTTGCATCGATGGCCACATTGATGCCTTCCGAGCTCATTGCGCTCGCCAAGCTGAGGTCGACCTCGACGGTGTCGACCAGGACCCGGCCGTCGTCAAAGTCAGCATAAAAGCTCACAGGAATGGTTCCTTCGAACACCCTCTCAGAGCGGTTTGCCACTTGGAAAGTGATCAAGAGGTATCCGAGATCGCAGTCGTCTTCGCACACGTTGTTGATGATGCCGGTGAGGTCATCTACCAGGGCATCTGCATCGACCCGCGCCACTCCTGCGTGCCAGTTGTTGTACAGGGTGAAGTTGGGTATGGCATCGACTGGGATGGACAGGTCGTCGTTCACATTGGTGATGCTGTAAGCGTGTTGGTTCCAAAGAGGCCGAGCGGATGCCCAAGACTCGTCCAGGTCTCCGTAGGCGCTGATCGCTGAGCCGAATCCGTCATGGCAGACAACGATCTCCGCTTGGTTGTCGCCATCGATGTCGGCCACAGTGGGGTAGTCATACATCGTCGCAGAGGCGTGCTCGGTGGAGTAGAACTTTACCGCTCCAGTCTCCCCGTCAAACACCAGCATCTCTTGTTCATCGATGTAGACGACTTCAGCGATACCATCGCCTTCAAAGTCAAAGATGCTGGCACCGGTAGCGCCGGACTCATCGGTGACTTCGGCGGTCCATTTTACGGTGCCATCTCGCTCGATCGCCCACAATTCAGAGCCGCCAGCAACGATGATCTCGGGCTCGCCGTCGGCATCGATATCGCCAATGGCAGCGGGCGAGGTGATGTTCGCGCTTGGCATGGTCAACGGCCCCCAGATGACCGCACCCGAAGTGTCCATCGCTCGTACCGTGTTGTTGCTCACAGCGATGAATTCACCTTCTGGATCATCGTCGAGGTTGGCCACCGAGATCATTCCGTCGGACTGGGTGAAGTCCACCCACAAGGGCGCTCCGTCGGGGCTGTACATCGCATTGCCGACGATGACTTCTTCCGTGCCATCGAGATTGAGATCGGCAACAGCAGAGAGAGAGCCTTCAGAGATCACTCCACCAAATGAGCCTCGTCCGGCGACACCCACACCGCGGGTCGTGCCATCGCTGTTCAGGATTACACGCCCCACTACGATCTCGACGTGACCATCGTGGTCCATGTCGCTCAAGATGGGGGCTGCGGCGTGGTCAAAGTCATTGCCCGGGAATTGTTCGGATTCCCACAGGATTTCTCCGCTTCGGGTGTAAACAACCACCGAGTAGCTTCCGACAGCGCCGAGAGAGTGCTCGTATTCCCGGGTCACCACGATGTCGGGTTCACCGTCCCCATCCACGTCGCCCAGAGCCGGTGCGCTTCCGTAGCCCATATCAGCATTTCGCTGCCAGATGATGTCTCCGGTGCGGCCGTTCAGGACGTACAATTTCCCTCTGTTGGGGAAGGCGAAAAGGTCGGTTGCATTGAGTACAACCTCAGGAAAACCATCGCCATCGAGGTCACCGACGACGGGCTGGGCTTTACAGCTCTTGCCGGGCAGCGCGTTCCACTCGACGATGGGTGTGAAGCCGCCCTCAGGGGCAGAGGGACAAGCATCAGTCAGGCCGGCATCGTACGGATCCACGGAAAATTCAGGACAGCTGAGCTCGTCGGGTATGTCCGGCCCGCCGTCGCTATCTTCTGTCCCAAGGCCGGTATCTCCACGGCCGTCAACAGCGTCAGCGGTCTTTCGGATTTTATAATCTGAGCAGGCGAAGATCAGGAATGGAGCACATAAGGACATCAGGCGCATGGGACACCTCCGTGGGGGTGCTAACGGCCAAGCGCAACGCTCGCGAACGGTACAATGAAACCATGTATGAACTTAAACCAATCATTAGCCTTCTAATCGCGGTCGGTCTCGCCTTCTCAGGCCTCATCGCGCGCAGTGGAATTCGGCGCATGGACCTGAGCCCCGAGCAGCGTCGTCGAACGAAGAACATGGTGATTTACGCTCTGTGTATTTTACTTGCCGTGGGAATGGCGGTGACCTGGGCCGAGGAGCTCGCTGCGGCCACAATTGTCGCCAGCGGGTTTGCAGTGGCGCTGGTGCTCTTGCACAAGGAGTTGGTGCTCAACGTCATGGGGTGGTGGATCAAAACCATGGGGAATGCTTTTCGCATTGGTGACCGTGTTCGCGTGGGCGCCATTCGCGGCGATGTGATCGACTACGGCATCTTGACCACCACATTGATGGAGGTCGGTACCGATGCCGACCACGGAATGCGGACGGGCAACCTGGTCACCCTGCCCAATGCAGCTCTATTGACCGAGCCGGTGTTGAATGAGACGCGGGTTCTCACATTTGAATGGAAGGAGTTCACATTCTCGCTTCTGCCCGATGAGGATTGGCGAGAGGCAGAGTCTATTTTGTCGGCCGCCGCGACGGAGATGGTCTCGAACTACCGGGGCGAGGTTGTGACACAGTTGTCCAAGATGGCTGCCCAGTTTGCATTTCATCCCATTGAAGTGAAGCCATACGTATTTCTTCGGTCCATGTCTGATGGTGGGGTTCAGCTTTGGGTGCGAGTGGCCGTACCTACCCGTGAGATTGCGCTGATGGAAGACCAACTGACACGGGTATTTTTGAAGTGGCGAGCGGTGTCCACATAAGTTTGACCCCGTTTACTCTTGGGGCGCTTTAGAACACTCGTATTGCGCGCGGGAGCTTGATATGAAACATGGTTTTCTTTGGTGTGGTTTGTTGGTGAGTCTACTTGGAAGTGCAGGTGCGGTAGCGGCGCCTACTTCTCAGGATGCACTCGATACATGGTGGTCCGCCTCGCAACGCATGTGGATCGGCGAGGACGCGTACCAGGCAAAGGGCAGCACTTTTGACGACGGTCAGTGCTCCGCACGGTTTGACGATGGCATCATTATTCCCGTTTACACCGGGAGGGCGCCCCTGTCTGAGCGTGTGGTGGGGGTTCTATTTATCGGACATGGTGAGCTCACGGTGGACCTACCTCGGCGATCCGACGCGTGGTCTTTTGCCAATCACATGGTCATGACCGGTAGCAAAGAGGCCAAGGATGTGGCTGACATCGCCAACGGCGGCGCGCCTTACAGTGTGGGGATCACCAGAGCGATGATCCTTAGCGCCGACCCAGCGGTCGAAAATATGCTGCTCAATCGGATGCCAGTCGGCGCCGGCGTGTATCGGACAGAAACTGAAGAAGGCGTTGATGAGGTCTACGTTGTCACGGCAAACCGAGGAAAGATTCGAGCGAAGATGATTGGGACCAACCTACTCCCACAGCGCACGCTCCGTCTCGAGCAGGCTGGCCTCGATGTGGTGGCCATGCTGCGCCAAGACCGGTTGATGAACGAGGAACTGGGCTTCCCGACCGGTCAGTTGCGGCGGGTAGCTGACTTTAGAACCGAGGACCGCTTTCACGTGGCAGCGCACGAGGGGGCAGGGGTCGGCCCGGTGGGATTCGATCAGTGGATGACCTGCTTCAAGGATCCGCTCGGTCAGTCGGACATCGGTGAGCAGAACATGGTGTTCGCCCACGGAGAGGATGGCGAAGGTGACCGACACTTTCAACGCTTGGCAGGCACGCCGTTTGAGTTGGGTCCGAATGACAAGGTGCCCCGTCCGAAGGTCATGATGGAGGCGGTCCGGGCAGACAGCAAGATCGATATCAAGCCTGTTCAGCGTCGGAATTACATGGAGATTGAGGTCGATTCTTTGCTTACGGTGAAGGCTGTGGGTGGACCGCTGCAGCATGTGGCGATGTCCCTGCCCACGGAACGCTCGGAGCCAAAGGACTTTCAGGTTCTCAGTGTAACGACGGCCGATGGCAAGGACCTGGCTCATGTTGGGCTCCATGCCGACAATGCCTTTTTTGTGAAGGGCAGCGAGAATGCAACGGGAGATGCGCTATCGAGCGTTCAGGTGGACGAGGGTGGCGAGGCCATGGATATGACCCAGATGGATATTCCTTCCGTCGATGCCAATCGCGCGAGCCTGGGTGGTGCTGGCGGCGGTGGAGGCTCTCAAGGGGGCGCCCAAGGTGAGTCGGGATCGGATGACTCAGCCCGGGAAGACCCGCTGGGTACGCCCCTGGAAATGCAGACGGTAGATGCCGAGAATCAAGACTATGATCTGTATACGGTCACCCAATTTCGGTCTGAAATGTTGGTGCTGCTGCCAGAGCCTGTGCCCGAAGGCGAGACCACCCAGATTCGAGTGAAGTGGAAGAGCAAGTGGCTGAACAACAATCGAACCTTTTCAGGTCGATTCATGGGTGCGACCACGGGCGCCCGGCGGTTTCTACCTGAGCTGTTGCCAGCTCCTGGTGGGACGGTGTGGCATGCGGTGAGTGAATTGACCCTTCCGCCCACCCGTTTCTTCCCGCTAGAGGGTGCGATTAGCGGGCAGACATTGTCCGATGTCACTGGGGACGACGGTTGGCGTGTCATCAAAGCGGAGGAGAAGGCCGCCAGAATTGCCAGTGTAGGGGTCGGGAAGTGGGTCACCTACACCGAGCCAGCCTCCGGTCGGATGCCCGGTGTACGGGTCAATTTGATGTCCACAGAGGCCCGGGCACTGGGAGAGTTTCCACCTGAAATTCGACGGGCAGTCAGTTTTATGCAGCGGTTTTTACCAGGCCTGGAGCAGGAGGAGATCGAGGTGTACCAAGGTGCATCGATGCTCCCCTCCACCGCGCGCTCGGCAGAGTTCCGATACGGTCGAGCGGGTCTTGTTCAGCTTCGCCGAATCAAGACCACCGACGTGGGAGCCAATACCGAGATTCAAGAGAAGTACCCAGCCCTGACTCAGACCATGCTGGCCCGCCAGGTTGCTCACCAGTATTGGGGACAGCGAACCCCCCCAAATTCCAGTCGAGATCGCTGGGTTGTGGAGGCCTTGGCAGATGCGTATGGTGCGTTCTATGTGCGGGCGGGCCTGGGTAAGGACACCTGGACCAAGCGGCTGGATCGGGTGACCAAGCGACTTGAGAAGCCCGTGGACCGAGGAGAGAAGGACGATGTGCGGAAGCTTCGTCGGCCACTTTCGTTGACGGAACCACAACACTTATCCGACATTCGCGGCGTCATGAAGGCGGACTATGGGTTCATTTTGATCGCCCATACCCTGCGAGACAGAATCGGCTCGACGGCCTTCTTCTTGGCCCTAGACAGGTTGGCTCAGCGCAGAAATCATGTGCCTGTGAGCACCGATGATTTACAGGCCATATTTGAAGAAACCTCGGGTGAAGACCTATCGGACTTCTTTGACTTCTGGGTCCATGGCGGCCGGCTGCCAAAGGTCACCCTCGAGTATTACTCAGAGGCAGCCGAGGACGGAACCAAGACGGTCCATGGCTGCGTTAGCTCCGATGTTCCGTTCGGATCCTTCGATATACCAGTAGCGATTAGCGATGGTTCTGGTGAGGTATCCGCTTTGGTGGATGTGGATGACGGACAGGGCGAGTTTCATGTGCCCGGTCGCAGCGGGGACATCTCGGTGTCTTTGGACCCCAAGCGCCAGCTGGTGCTCTATGCGAGAGACACCAAGAAAGTGGCATCCGTGGAACAGTTGAGTTGTTCCACGGCCCAGTAGCGCGGCGACTTAAGTTTAGAGGCGGTAGAGCTCGAACTCACCTTCATAGCGGGTAGTGCTCCAGCCCGTACTGTCGAGGTCGCCCTCAAAGGTTGCTTCCAGGTTTCCGAAGGCCCAGGTGCCCACCCAATCGGTACTGATGACGTCATCCCCTGAGAAGGTGATGGTGCCAGAGGGAACTTCGTCGGTGAAATTTCCCTCGATGTCGATGGCGTATTCTGTGCCGTCGTATTCTGATACGCAGGTGCTCGAGCCCCAAATTTGTGGCGATAGACTTGTATCGATCTCGGCGGTGACGAGGCCTTCGCAGGAGTAGCGGGACTCAAGCCCACCATACGGGTACTCAACGATCAGCACCGACTCGAGATCTCCGTCATATTCTCCGCTTGGGAGGAAGGCATCGAGTGGTGGCTCGCAGTCGCCTTCATC
The DNA here is from genome assembly GCA_963932775.1 of uncultured bacterium. Classification (GTDB taxonomy): domain Bacteria; phylum Myxococcota_A; class UBA796; order UBA796; family UBA796; genus UBA796. The sequence goes on along the minus strand of CAWVVG010000040.1, from coordinate 327 downwards.
AAAGTCAAATTCGGCGCAGTTGAGGTCGGGCTCCCACCCGCCGCCGTCATCACAGTAGTCATCTCCCAGCCAATCCCCGCCATCGTCGTCGATAAACCATCCATCGTAGCACTCCAGATCACAGTCGTAGAAACCGTCATCCTCTTCGTCGCAGTCGCCACCGATCTCGGGTTCAGGCTCAGGCTCAGGCTCAGGGGCTTCTTCGGTCGCTTGACAGATGTATGGGTGAAGCGAGTCGCACGGGAAGTCGTTCCAGTCTGAATCGACCGAATCACCCCAGTCCATGACGGCGCAATCCTCACCGGACCCGGAATCGTTGGGCTCGCC
>CAWVVG010000039.1:0-14623 GCA_963932775.1 uncultured bacterium | reverse complement strand
CTGACGCCGATGCTGACGCCGATGCTGACGCCGATGCTGACGCCGATGCTGACGCTGATGCTGACGCTGATACCGACGCTGATACCGACGCAGATGCAGATGCAGATGCAGACGCTGATGCCGACACCGGTGATGCCGACGCCGACACCGGTGATGCCGACGCCGACACCGGTGGTGCGGACGACGAACCCGCCCCAGTAGAGCCTGGACCAGGCGAATAGAACCCCTTTGGAGTTCTGCCTCAATACGGGCGCCCATACCGGGCGCCCGTTTTCATTTGGTACCCACCCAGCATCAATCTTCGTTTCAATCCCGCAACGACATCTGTTTTTTCCAGCCCCGACCCAGCGGGCCCGATACCAGGTAGAACACGGGGGCCATGAGTGGCAAAATTCGTAGCAATCGAGGGGCTGATTGGAGTGGGCAAGACCTCACTGTGTCGGATTCTTGAGACCGACATGAACGCCCGCCTGGTCCTCGAGCCCTGCGATGACAACCCCTTTCTCGCATCCTTCTACGCAGACAAGGATCGCTTCGCATTCCCGGCCCAGATGTTCTACCTCGCGAGCCGATTCTCTCAGCAGATGAACCTGCAACAGTTGGACCTCTTTAGCGACCTGATCATCAGCGACTATCTGTGGGAAAAGGACCGCATCTTCGCAGAGGAAACCCTGCGCGGCCATGAGATGGACCTATACGATCGCTTCAGCGGACTGCTTCAAGGGGCCATCGAACAGCCTGACTTCGTCATCTTCCTCGACTCCCCCACGGAGGTGGTTCGAGACCGAATTGCACGGCGCAGCCGGGAAGGAGAGGAGGTCATCGGCGCGGATTACCTCGATTCACTTCGAGACCGTTATTACGGCCTTTGGTCTCGCTACACAGCCGCCCCCATCTACGTCATCGACACGAGTGAAATCCACTATGTCGATTCTGATGAAGACAAGGCCTATATGCTTCGAATGATCGATGGATGGCTCAAAGGGAAACCCATCGCTGGAGCGCCCACTCCCTATCGACCACCGACACCACAGGTGCCCATGTTTGGATGATGAGCGGCTGCCCTGATGGGCGAAACCGGTGACCACCAAAGCTTAGGCATGAGACACAGCCCTCACGATCACACCTGCAAGCAGGGACTCGACCATTTCTATCCGAGCCTCCACCCGATCGATCTCAAGGTAGCGTTGGCGAGAGTCCACATCGGGCAGAATCAGGTGAGACATGGCATCGATCAACGGAATTGAAGTGACTTCATTTCTCAACAAGGGCGAGAGCCTGTCTGCAAGATCTGGGCGCCCACCCAGGATCTGAGCAAACATCACCCTCAACCGCCCGACCTGGGCATCGATCGATGACATGCCCTGTGGAGGCAGCTCATCCCCAAGCAAGATGCCCTCGGCCACACGGTACAAGGCATCGACACCGACCTCAGTTCGGACCTTCATGCGCCCGAGCCCCATGACCACGATGTTCGCTCGACCGTCCGGGAGAGGCTCGTATCGGACAATCTTTCCAAACCCAACGACCGAGAAAATTTCGGGATCGAGTTCATAATTCTGCTCCCACCCGGGGCGGAGCCGTGGCACAGCGAGAAACCGCGAGCCCTTCACCACGTCGTCCACAAGGTCTCGATACCTCGGCTCAAAGACATGCAAGGACAGCATTGTGTGGGGGATGAAGACCGTTCCTGGCAGCGGAAAAAGCGGAATCGCCTCCACCGCAGTCATCAATTCACCAGTATCTGCCACCTTGAGCACGCATAGCCTCCCAGGAGCATCTCGATCGATCAGGCTTTGGCAACCGCCGCAGCCCAAGCGGCGAGGTGACCCTCCACAACATCATCCTCCATTTCTGGAAAAAATGTTCGATCCTTCGCCCAAGCTTCATTCACGCGGGCGGGGGTGTCCCAGAAGCCCACGCCGAGTCCTGCGAGGAATGCAGAGCCCAAAGCGGTGGATTCAAGCACGGTCGGACGCACACACTGGATGGCCAAAATATCCGCCTGGAACTGCATCAATAGGTTGTTCCGGGCGGCGCCACCGTCCACTTTTAGCGCGCTAAGTCGCAAACCAGCATCCGCCTCCATTGATCCTAAAATGTCGCTTATTTGCAAAGCGATCCCTTCCAGGACCGCCCGTGCGATGTGTCCCTTGGTGGTTCCCCCTGTGATTCCTGTAAACAGACCCCTGGCCTCAGGCCGCCAGTGGGGTGCACCCAACCCGGCCAAAGCAGGCACAAAGGTCACACCACCTGAGTCAGAAACCGATGCCGCCAGCACCTCAATCTCCTCGGCCGAGGAGATGATTCCGAGACCATCACGAAGCCACTGCACAGCAGCCCCAGCAATAAATACGGACCCCTCAAGGGCGTAGGTCGTCACCCCATTGAGTCGCCAGCCAACCGTCGTCAACAATCCCCGGTGGCTCTCCACTGCCTGGGTGCCTGTGTTCATGAGAATGAAGGCGCCCGTACCGTAAGTGCACTTCGCTTCACCGGAACCAAAGCAAGCCTGGCCAAACAATGCCGCCTGTTGATCGCCCGCCATGCCCGCCACGAGAATACCGTCGGGCAGAAACCCCAGACCCGAGGTCGCTCCAAGCACTTCCGCGTTGTCGCAGACCCGGGGCAAGCACGCCGAAGGTACGTCGAACAACGAAAGCATCTCCTCATCCCAGTCCATGGTGTGAATGTTGAACAACAAGGTCCGTGAGGCATTGGAGGGGTCCGTCACATGGGCACCACACAGTTTCCAAGCGAGCCACGTGTCGATGGTTCCAAACAACAGCTCACCTCGGGAGGCCCGCTCCCGTGCCCCATCCACGTGGTCCAGCAGCCACTTTGCCTTGGTGCCCGAAAAGTAGGGATCCAAGACCAGACCCGTCTTGGCCCGTACACCGGGCTCTCTGCCCTCAGCTTTGAGTCCCGAACAGAAGTCTGCAGTCCGCCGGTCCTGCCAGACCAGAGCCCGGTGAATGGGCTCCCCGGTTTCTCGGTCCCAAAATAAACACGTCTCGCGCTGGTTGGTGATGCCAACCGCCACAATGTTGACGGGTCCAGCCTTTTCCAGCGCCGCGCGAACGGCCGCCTCAACCGAGATCCAAATTTCGGCCACGTCATGCTCCACATGCCCCGGTTCGGGGTAGTGGTTTGGAAATTCTACGTTTGCAGAGGCCAGCACCGATACGTCGTGAGTAAGCAACAGGGCGGTGGTGCCTGTAGTTCCCTGGTCAATGGCGAGTACGCAATCTGTCATGTGGCCTCCTTGGCGGATGCTTATCACGGCGAAGCTATGACCTCGCGAGCAGTCGAAGGCCATGCTACCTTCCATCGGAATGGAGAAACCATGCGTACTTCCTTGCTTGTCTTTACTGCCCTAAGCCTAAGTTCCTGCGGCGAACCCAAATACGACTACGCCGGCTACCGCACCTACGAGCACTTCCCGCTCGATGGCGAACGCTACTGGTCTTACCAGAGCTCGAGTCAAGAACACATGCTCGACGTGTCCATCGAGAGCACCGAATTCAAAGGTGACACAGCGGTCAAAACCTTGCGGTATGTAAATGCCTCCTTGGACTCTTTGATGTACTCAATCAAGTGGTCTTCGGATTCCAGAAATGGGGTTCAGATTCACGGGTACATGCTCGAGGAGGGTGTGGATACCAGCGGTGGAGATGACACGGGCGTCGGCAGTGATGCCATCGTCGGAGTCTGGGTGGATTTTAGCCCAGCCCTACACATCACCGAACACCAGATGGCGCCAGGTGGCATCGTTAAGAGCGAAGGCAATGGGGTCAAATACACGTCGACCTTCGCCGCCGTTGAGAAATGTGAAAACAACTGGGCCGATACCCCCTGGGACTGCATCAGGGTTGTCATCGAGAGCGATGAGGCTGAGCCTGCTCCTTTCGTTGGTACCTGGCACTGGGCGACCGAATTCGGCACCTCCTTGTTCCAACCACTCGGGGCCGAGACTCCCTGGATGCTCACGGATTTTGATTGGGACCACGAAGGCTGATATCGGTTCTGACTGCATCCGGACTCGCCTGTCAGGGCGTGCCATTGCGTTCCGCAGACCTACAAATCGACATCCAGGGTGCTGACTTGGTCGACACCGATCGGGTTCGCGTCTGCATCGAAGGCTTAGCCGTCCATGAACAAGCGCTCGGCGATGGGCGAATGGCTCTTGGCGCCCTCCGCACGGACAAGCCCCTGACCGTGTCCGTGGATGTCCTCGATGATAACTGGAGCCTCGGTGGCATCGACCCGGTCACTCTCGACTCGGCCGAGCCCTGGATCTCTGCAGACTGGGTCGCATGTTCTCACGGTTGTGCACCCTGTACCTTGGGTACAAATGAGCCCGCCCCTGAAGACCCAGATGGCCAGGTTTTGGCCATTCAGTTCCTAAACAACTGAGACCTGTTCCACGTGGAACAGTCGCAAGATCGTTTGCGTGATAGGGGGTCCGTTGCGGAGACAAAAGGAATGGACACCCCCGACATCTTGGCGGCCACTCGAGTCGGTTTCGCGGGCCTCGACATCGCTCCGAGCACCCAAGAAGCAGCCATCGACCACCTCAGCGAGTGGCTCGATGACATCCGATTTGCGGCCTACCGGCCCCAAATCATTGCCCTGGTACGGAAGGCACGCTGGCGACCTCTGATCGACAGCTTTTACCAAACCCTTCCCTTCGGAACAGGGGGGCGGCGGGGCCGGGTAGGCATCGGGCCAAACCGTTTCAACCCTTTCACGCTGAGTACCTCCATCCAAGGACATGCACATTGGCTGCGTGCCACCCAGGGAGACGGGCCGCTTTCTGTGGTAATCGGATACGATGTACGCTGTTTTCAGGATCTGTCGGGTGAGCTCGAAGCCGAGGTAACCGCGCCTGTCCGAAATTTGAGCAGCCGAAATTTCGCCGAAATCGCAGCCGAGGTCTACGCAGCACACGAGATCGCAGTGTATCTGCCCAAGAGTGATGCCATCTTGAGCACCCCCGAATTGTCCTTCGCCGTTCGACATCTCGAGGCCCAAGGGGGCCTGGTGATCAGCGCCAGCCACAACCCACCCGATGACAATGGGAGCAAGTTCTACCATGACCATGGGGGCCAAATGGTGCCGCCGTATGACCAGCATTTGGCCGAACATATCGCCAAAGTGGACCGTGTAGAGCGGATGTCCCTTGACCGCGCTTTGGCCAACGGGCTCGTTCGAGAGATTCCTCCTGAAGTTCACGAGCGCTACATTGAGGCCAACCTCAAGCTCAGCCGATGTCCATCTGCACGCCAAATGCCGGTGGTCTTCACACCACTTCACGGCACCGCTGACACCACCGTCGGCGATGTGCTCGCTGCTGCGGGCTTCCCGGTCATACTGGAACCCACTCAGAGCAACCACGATGGTGCTTTCCCCACCGTACCGTTCCGCGCCCCAAACCCCGAGCGGCCAGCCACCCTCGAGATCGCCATCGCCACTGCAGAGCGGCAAGGCGCTCGTCTAGTCATGGGGTGCGATCCGGATGCCGATCGCCTTGGGGTGGCCGTGAAACACAACGATCATTGGGTCACCTTGAATGGCAATGAAATCGCCACGCTAGTCTGCTTCGCGGCGCTCAAGGACCACCCTCACCCAGAGCCTCTGATCCTCAAAACTGAGGTGACATCCACGCTTGTGACTCGGGTCGCGGAAGCCCATGGTGCGCGAATCGTGGACCATCTGCTGGTCGGCTTCAAGTACATCGGTGAGGCCCTGTTTTTACTCGAGCGGAAAGGACGGTTCGGCGACGTAGAGGGCGACATTGAGTGCTTTGCTGCGGGTCTTGAGGAGAGCCATGGCGTGCTGTTAACGTCCGAAGTTCGAGACAAAGATGCTGCCGGCGGCGCCCTCTTATTGTGCGAACTGGCTGCGGTAGAGGCCAGAGATGATCGCACTCTGATCGATACCTTGAACACCCTGATGGCCCAACACGGTGCAGTCCACAATCAGCTCTCCAGCATCGCGATGACCGGCGCCGCTGGACGGGCTCAAATTGAGGCCGTGATGGCCTCATTTCGCGACAGTCCCCCCGATGTCATCGGAGACTGGGCGGTCTTGAACTTTTCGGACCGACAAGATGAGGATGACGTCTTCGGACCGATTCGTTCTCAGACAGACAAGGCCAGCCGAAATGTGTTGGTGTTTACCCTAGAGAAAGGCGCACGCCTGACACTTCGCCCCAGTGGCACCGAGCCCCGCTGCAAGATCTATGTAGAGACCTCGGCCAACGTTGGCGGTGACCTCCAACTGCTCACGAGACGCCTCAGCGTCGAGGCGCGCGCTCTGTCTCGCGACTTTACACAGAGCATGCTTCATCGCATCGGCATCCATCTTCCCGATTGGGCGCTGGAAATTAGTGACCTGGTCAGTATTGAGGAACGGGTACAGTGGGCCAGTGTGCTCATACCCGCTCTGGTCGAACACCTCGAGACCAACCGAGAAGGCGTTGAAGTCTGGTTAAGGTCTCGAATCGATGCAGAAAGCCGAGCACTGCTTCGCCCTGGAATTGAGGCCATGGCCCGTGAGCAGGGTGATCTTGGAGCCAAGCTCCTCCCCTACTTCTCCTAGACCTATGGAATCAGTGCTGCGCGCGGGCCCTGCTCGATGGGCATCAAGACACTGATTCCTTCCACGGGGCGCTTGTACCAGCGCATGTGGTCGAAATACCATGACAGCAGGTGGTCTCGAACAGAACCACCGCTCATTTTGGTCGCATGGCGAATCATCGCCGGTTGCTCTCCGTCAGCCCCAATCACAAAACCCACATGAGACACCACAATTGGCTTCCAGGTGTGTGGGCGACGAACGGTCAAAATGAGCGACCCCTCCGGGATCTTGTCCATGGAGGCCTCCGCTTCATCCAAAGACAACACATTCAACCCGTAGGTTCCCACAGGCAAAGCATCCAAAGGCAAGGTGAAGCCTGCGGTACCCGCCCAGTTTTTCCACACAGACCGCGTCACTTCTTTTTCGATGCGGTGAGTTTCGCCCAGAGTGTGGGTGATGTCTTTAAAGAATCCGGCTGCAATGTTCTCAGGAATCCATTGGGCGAGCATGAAGTGATTCCGATGCTCATACCCCACCTCACCATCCTCATACCTCAGAGAATTGCGGTAGCTCGGGGCGCCCATCGGATCTCCAGCCCAAGACAATGCCAAGACCTCCTCGATGAAAGTCACGCAGTCAAACGCGTCATAGCGAACCGGTGGGTCCGGGTCGGGCTCGATCCCTTCGCCCAGGCCATCGATCTCATACGATCGACCCAGGAAAAGCTCACTGATGCGCTTCATTCTCTCGCCAAGTGGACGGTGCGCTACGTCGCGGGCGATCTGGGCCACTTCATCGGGCAACACACCAAAGGCCACCGGCTCGAGGGGGTCGGCGAAGGCCACCGACTCGGGGGGGTCGGCGAAGGCCGCCAAGATGGCAAAAATTAGAAGTCCCATTACCAGCCCAACCGCTGCCGGTAACCGGCAACCTGCACCAACATTCGTTCCATGTGGTGTTCGTCAAGCCCCTCAGCACACCGGGCCAGTGCCCGATCCACCAAGCTCGAAAGGCCCTTGGTGACGAGGGACCGCTGCTGGGCCGCCGGACGACGCTCCACATTCTCTAAAATGGCCGTCGCGCCCATCCTCCCCTTGGAGTCAACCACGGTGGACAAAAACAATGGAACACAGTCGGGAGGAGCACAATCGATCAGCATTTGAGCCGTTCGCCGGCCTTCACCCGACCCATACTGATCATCCCAGGCGGAAACCAATGCCGCCAACACTTCATTACAAACACCGATCCGCCGCACAATCTCCGCACTCGCGAGCAAGGGTGCACCCGCCCGCAGCCCCGGTTTCTTTTCGGTTGATTTGCCAGAGTTGGAGTCCAATACCACCCGATCCCGATCACCGGTAAACTCACCCTGTCCCATTCCCCGATTATCGCGCTCATGGTGGGCAAAGGCCGACAATTCATCGCCGTTGTCTGCTCTTCTGGCGGCTATTCGGCGTTCGGTATCCGCCTTCGCCATTTGAATTGCATGGCGAACAGCACCCTGTTCTGGCCCGTCCTCCGAGGCGATCTCCGTCGAAATCAACGAGCCCGAATCCACCATCTGCGAAACCAACACAAGGGTCTGCGCCGGAAAGAATGGACTCGCCTTCACCAGCCGGTCCAATCGAAGCCCCGCAGCACAAATCGCTTGAATATGGCGCTGCTGTGGCGATCCCGGATGAGCATCACCGCTGACCACAACACGCTCACGCTGCACGTTCATCCAGGGGCTGATGCGCCCATGAACCACCTCCAACTCTCGGAGAAGCCCGGCGCTGTCGTGGCCCATCTGAAGGTGAGGAACCCGGACGGTATCCATGGGTGTGAATTGGAACCGACCACCATCAAATACATGAAACACCAAATTGTCTCGAAACCGCCCGGCCATGAGCCGTCCCAGTAGGGTGGGCCCAACCTCCTGTTCCAAGTCCTCCAGCTCCAACCCACCTCGATCTGCACGCTCCCGAAGTCGCTGTGACTGCTCCTTGGTGACCCGACCTCGGGAAACGAGGCGGTCCAGCACTGAGACAGGATCCCCCGCCCCCACCGCAGCGATCAACTCGCCCTCGAGCACATACACGGCCGATTCACCTCGAATGGGCACATGAACACGCACGCAGCCTGTCAACTCGGCCGCCATTGCCGATCGAATTGTGCTTATTGCACGTCCTGTCTCAAGGCTGGCTGGCTGCAAAGGTGGCCTCCTCTGACCTCCATAAAGCCGGAGCGGGTCTCCATCAATGCCCACCGCTTGTTGATATCAAACGAATCGCGGTGTCCCTCTGAAGATCCGGAATGGTGCCTCCAATGCCGATGGGAATACTCAGCCCAGTAGATTCCACTAGAACATTGGGCTTAAGGCCCTGCTGTGACCAGCTTCGCCCGCTGGGCGATGCCAGGTGAATGTCTGCTACCTGCATCACAAGTCCCCGACCGGCTGGGTACAGGCTTGTTTCCACTGCTCGACCCCCACTGCGGGTTCCCACCAGAACACAGCGGCCGTTGTCTCGCAGTGCTGCGGCGAATGCCTCTGCCACTCCCTCTGTGCCCTGGTTGACCAGAAGCACCACATCGCGGAGCCACACGGCAGGCTTACTGGCGCTCACGGGTTCCATGTGTTCCCGCTCTTTGCCACGGTTGACCACGATGGAACCTGGGTCCAAGAATAAATCCGCAGACTCAACCACCTCGTCCAGCGAGCCCCCTTCGTTGTCGCGAAGGTCGATGATCACTGCAGCAGCATTCGTCTGCTCATGTAGAAACCGTTCCAGTGCTTCTGCCGTTCCTTTTCCAAAGAATGGGACCCGCGCCACTGGCGTCGGCATTGTCTCCTCGGATATCCGAACCGGAGGCACACGGTACCCGCCTCGCTGAATATCAACCCGGTGAATGACACCGTCGGATCGGCGCACGTCCAACACCGCAGAGGGACCGGAACACCGACGCACCTGGGCGTGAATCCGCTGGGCGGCCTGGCCGGTAAATGGATGCTCGTTCATGGACACCACCAAGTCGCCAGACACCAGACCCGCATCCGATGCGGGACCGCCCTCGAACACCTCTGTGATCAGCAATCCCCGGCCAGGCAAAATGGAGAATTCCGCACCAATGCCGGTGCGCTCACCTTCCAACCAGGATGCGTGCTCCTCCTGTTCAGCCTCGGTCAGAACTTGGTTGCCCGTGACGCCCATGACCGTCCCGAGATGCTTTGCCACACCTTCGAGAGCTGCCCGGTACAGCATGTCCGAATCCACAGCCTTGGGAAAGCGGGCGTGGATGTCCGCCAAGGCGACCTCAAGGCCATCTACGTCCTCTGCTTGCCCAGCAGGAACCCATACCAAAGTGAAGATCAAACACCACATTAGACTCTAGAATGTCCCACGCTGAGGCGTATAGTTCACGACCTTGTAGGTCGATTCTCGAGATTGTTCTGCCGCCGGCTGAGCCGCCAATCGACGCTCTGACTCCAGCTCCTGACCCAAGTGCTCCGAGGCCACCTCTGCCACCAGCGCGCGATCGCGCTGCTGTACGCCCCAGGCAACAGCCATCAACATGGCAGCCGCATAGGCCATCACCATGGGCATGGGCATGCCAACCTGCCGTCGGTGCCAAGGACCGAGACACGCGGTCTTGGCAATCACCATTTGCTCCATATGGGTACAGAGAACCGAGTCCATATCGTTCCAAAACTTCTCACGACCGCAGATGTCTTCTCTCTGCTCGACGGTGAGCGGTACGAAACGTTGGGCTTCAATCTCCACCACTATTTGGCTGCATGGCGAGCATGCCTCGATATGCAACACAAAGCGCTCGCTCTCCGACGATGCCAACGCTCCGTCGAGAAAGGCCGCCACACGACTTGTCACCATCGTACAGTCCATGAACACTCCCTCAGTTGGCTAATTCGTTTTCGTCCATGACGGCCATGAGCCGCATCCGGGCACGTGACAGTCGAGACATTACCGTACCCAGCTTTACCTGAAGTACGTCAGCGATCTCCGCGTAGGAGAGATCATCATAATAGCGCAACAACAAGATTTGCTTGTGGTCGTCGCTCAAATGACTCAATGCCTCCATCACTTCCTCGCGCTGCTCGCTGGCGAACACCGTATCGAGCTGATCCGCGCCGAACGCCTCTGGCTTCATCATGGTATCGAGCAAAACGCCCCGCCTCTTGCGGTTTCGTACCTGATTGAAACACAAATTGGACGTCACCCGAAACAACCACGCCTTAATTTTGAAGTCTTCATCAAAGAGCCGGGTTTCCCTCATGGCCTTGATGAATACCTCTTGAACTACATCGTACGCTTCCTGGTGATCCTTCACGATGTAGCGCGCATGAAAATACAGTGGACTGCGGTATTTTCGAATGACTGCTTCCATTGCCGCACGCGAATTCGCGCCGGCAAGTTTCTTAATGTCGGCCTCTGTCCATCCCGAAGTTTCTTCCGGTTTCATGAGGCGAAGACTGGCTGGCATGTGGTTTCTCCCGTCGTCTGACATGGTCTAAACTCCTTAGGATAGAAGACTATTCCCTGGATTGAACGTTCCTGCACAAATAATCTTTCATTCAATCTTTCCTCTGTGGAAGAAACCGCTTTTTGAAGGGGTTTCATCGGTGCATGGTTGACGGATTGGTCTGGGTGATCGATGCTGTGCTTGTAGAAGGCTGGGTTTTGTAGGCACGAGTGTGTGTGGAGAAATCTCCGGGAGCAGCAGCAGATGGAAGTGCGGGAATTGATCGAAGAGATCGTCAAGGCATTGGTCGATGACCCTGACAATGTTCAGTGCGTGGAAATTCAGGGAACCCAGTCATGTGTACTGGAGCTCCATGTTGCGCCGAGCGATGTAGGCAAGGTGATCGGTAAGCGTGGAGTTCATGCGGACGCGATCCGAAGGCTCGTTCACGCAATTGGTGGAAAACGCAAACGGCGGTATGTGTTGGAGATCATCGAGAGCAGCCAGTAACGGGCTATCGCGCCTCGTCTCAGCAGTTGAATCCCGGAATCCGAACGCCGCGCTCGTTGGCTGTACGCTCGGCTTTTTCATATCCGGCATCCACGTGACGGAAAATGCCCATCGCTGGGTCACAGGTCAATACGCGCTCGAGTCGGGCGGCGGCTTCGTCGGTACCATCCGCAACAATGACCTGGCCTGCGTGTAGGCTGTAGCCCATACCGACCCCTCCCCCTTGATGGAAGCTTACCCAACTTGCGCCGTTCACTGCGTTGAGAAGCGCATTCAAGATCGGCCAGTCTGCGACCGCATCCGAACCATCTTTCATCGCCTCAGTTTCTCGGTTCGGTGAAGCCACAGAACCACAATCGAGGTGATCTCGGCCAATCACTAGCGGCGCTTTCACGCGACCGGTTCGCACCAGTTCATTGAAAGCCAATCCAGCCCGGGCACGCTCACCATAGCCCAACCAACAGATGCGACTCGGAAGGCCTTGAAAGTGAACCCGCTCTCGGGCCATCTTTAACCACCGGTGGAGTGCTTTGTCCTCAGGAAACAGTTCAGCTATGACGCGATCAGTCTCGTAAATGTCCTCGGGATCTCCGGACAAAGCCACCCAACGAAAGGGCCCTTTGCCTTCGCAGAACAAGGGGCGAATGTAGGCGGGCACAAAGCCGGGAACGTCGAAGGCGTTCTCCACTCCCCCCTCTTGGGCTTCGGCACGAAGGTTGTTGCCGTAATCAAAGGTGTGGGCACCCCGCTCTTGGAGGGCGAGCATGGCCCGCACATGATCCGCCATGGTTGCGCGACTGGCTTCCACATAGGCGTCCGGATCGGATTCCCGAAACTCGGCTGCACCCGACAAGTCAAAGCCCCTAGGGACGTAGCCTTTGAGCGGATCGTGGGCCGACGTTTGATCCGTGAGCAAATCCGGTACCACACCCCGTTCAATCATTCGCTCGAGACCGTCGACGACATTCGCAACCACACCGACCGACTTGCCCCGTCCGGCAGCCTTATGGGCAAGGACGCGGTCGATACCATCATCGATGGAGTCCGCGATCTCATCCAAATACCGATGCTCTAAGCGACGCTGGACCCGCTCCGGATCCACATCAAAGCCCAGAAAAGTTCCGTTATTCATGGTGGCAGCCAGCGGCTGAGCTCCGCCCATTCCACCGAGCCCACCGGTCACCACGAGCCTGCCCGTGAGATCATTGGTACCAAAATGCTGCCTTCCGGCCTCAGCAAAGGTCTCGTAGGTGCCTTGAAGGATGCCCTGGGTACCGATGTAGATCCACGATCCCGCAGTCATCTGCCCATACATCATCAAGCCCTTCTTCTCGAGCTCACGAAAGTGCTCCCAATTGGCCCAGCGACCCACCAAATTCGAGTTGGCAATCAAGACCCGAGGCGCATCCTTGTGGGTCCGAACAATGCCAACAGGCTTTCCGGACTGAACCAATAAGGTCTCATCATCTTCCAGATCTTTAAGTGAGCGACAGATTGCGTCAAACGCATCCCACGAGCGAGCGGCTTTGCCCGTTCCTCCGTACACCACTAGTTCGTCCGGGTTCTCAGCAACCTCAGGGTCGAGGTTGTTGCAGAGCATGCGGAGTGCGGCCTCCTGGACCCAACCCTTGCATTCCAAGGTGTTGCCTCGTGAGGCGCGAATCGTGCGGGCCATGGGTGGCTCCTATGTGATGGGCCTGAGCTTATGCCTCGTCGTCATCCGGGCGGTGAAGAATCATCTGAGTTTCAGTTGATTCACCCATCTCGGAACAGTCTTCAAGACTCTCCAGATGCTTTTGGTAATCTTCGCGTGAGACCTTTCCGGCCTTAATGTTGCGCTCAACCGTGCGTACATCCAACAATCCGTAATCACTCATGTCGTCTCCTAAGCCTCTACAACGAGGTCATCGCCTGCATCAGCGGGCGGGGGAAGGTCAAAATCATCATCCGCAGCCGGGGGAAGCTCATCGTCCGCTGCCGGTGGAAGCTCGTCATCGAGAGCGGGCGGAAGTGAATCCTCCACATTTCCGGCTTCCATGGCGTGAATGGCCTCGTTTTCGTCGAAGTCCGTCATGTCCGCCTGGACCACATTGGCTGCGATCTCACGAAGCGCAGTGACGACCTCTTTGTTGATCCGCTGGTCATCAATGAGAGATTGCTCTCCCTTGAGAAGCTGCTTGGCCCGCTCTGCGGCGACCAAAATCAGCGAAAAGCGGTTGGGAATGTTCTCAAGACAGTCTTCGACCGTGATCCTAGCCATGGGGCCTCCCTACATGTAGCGCCCCGTGCATAAGCCCGAGGGTGCAGTCAGTTTGAACGTCGCCGAATATCGGGTCAGCGTACATAAGTCAAGGCCACGTACGAGGGACAGATCGCCTTTTTATCATACTCAGGCAGCCAATCTACGCATCCGTTCAAGGCGTTGAGCACCCGAATCTCTCCAAAAGCGACGCAGCTGTTGCAGCAACGCGTCTACATGGGGAGCCTGGTCCAGGGTGACGCAGAACCCGGCGGCCAAGCGTCCAGCCTCTTGGTAGCGCTCTCTTTCCTCTGGACCAAGATCTTCAGCCAGGATCGCGTCCCGGAACAGCCTACCCCACCACTCATTGGACAAATTTGGATGGTGAAGGCTGGCGCAAACAAATTTGTCTACCTCCGCCTGGGCCTCCAGCTCCAGCATCGTGACTGGCTCCTCACGGCGTGCCCGCTCGACGAGCATCAAGAAGTGGCTGACCCCTTCTGTTGCCGCGCAGAAGGCTGGAAAGTCTCGGACCGCGGCGTCGGCCAAGGAGCCTGCCTTCTCGAGGGCATTTAAGTGGGCGTCTGCAATAAAAACTGCCAGATCTAAGCCATCCTCCGAGGATCGAGCCAACACCCACTCGTCCGCATTTCGCAGAGAAGTGCCCATCACCAACTCCAGTTGCTCTTGGTCAATCTGAAACTGAGTGACGTCGGGCGCCTCAATTCGGTAGATGGCTTCGAGATGCATCTGAATGCGCCTCAGCACCCCGTGTCTTCTTTAAGCCGGAAGGGGTCCACACCCAGTTCATTGAGCTGCTCGGCAGTCACCGAG
>CAWVVG010000038.1:0-14884 GCA_963932775.1 uncultured bacterium | reverse complement strand
CTTTACCTTGTGATTGGCAGCCCGTGCATCGACACCGGTGACCCGAGCATTGTCGACGTGGACGGGACGCGCTCCGATATGGGCGCCTTTGGTGGACCGAATGCCGACGCCGATGATGGCGATGGCGATGGCCATTATGACATCACAGACTGCAATGACGACGACGCCGGTATCTTTCCGGGGGCCATTGAGGCGCCCTACGATGGCGTGGACCAGGACTGCGATGGGACCGACCTCTCGGATGTAGATGGGGACGGCTTCGATGCAGTAGATGTGGGCGGCCTAGACTGCGATGACACCGCTGTGGATGTGTACCCAGGTGCAGTTGAGACCTGGTATGACGGCATCGACGGCGATTGTGGCGGAGACTCCGACTACGACGCGGACGGGGATACCTACGATTGGGACGTCTACGACGGTGGGCTTGACTGCGATGACACGGATGCATCGATCCGCCCGTTGGTGAGTGACTCGGTGGGCGATGGCATCGACCAGAATTGCGATGGTGTGGACGGTGTCGACGCGGACGGCGACGGCTTTGCCTCCTTGGGCACCGGTGGGCTCGACTGTGTTGACACCGACTATGACATCCATCCCGGTGCAGTAGAGATTCCCTATGACGACATCGACCAAGACTGCGATGGCATTGATCTAAGGGATGTGGACGGCGATGGCTTCGACGCCGATACCGCAGGAGGTACCGACTGCAATGACTTTGATGCCGCGGTGCACCCTGGTGCCGCTGAGGTGTTCTACGACGGGATCGACACCGACTGCAATGGCCTGAGTGACTACGACCAAGACCTTGATGGGTATGAAGTCGTTGCATTCGGAGGGGCTGACTGCGATGACGTGGACCCGTTGGTCAATCCAGATGCGATTGAGATCTGGTACGACGGTGTGGACCAAAACTGTGACGGGGTATCGGACTTTGACAAGGACGGAGACGGCCGGGATTCAGAGTCTTATGGCTTTGATGACTGTGATGATGAGGACCCCGGAGTGCGCCCTGGTGCCACGGAGATTCCTTATGATGGCATCGACCAGGACTGCAACGGGCTGGACCTCACAGACGTAGATGGCGATGGATATGATGGCGGAGAGTTTGGGCCGGACTGCGACGATGCGAACCCAACCGTTTTCCCCGGGGCTGTTGACATCGTTTATGACGGCATCGACCAGGACTGCGACGGCGCCTCCGATTACGATAAAGACGCCGATGGCCACGACTCCGACCTGTTTGGCGGCGACGACTGCGATGATGAGGATGAGACGGTCAACCCAGGTGTGGGAGAGGTCTGGTACGACTCGGTGGATGACAACTGCGACGGCAATCTCTACGACCAAGATGGCGATGGGTTTGAGGCCGAAGGTGAGGGACCAGGCGGCGATGATTGCGATGACATCGACCCCAACATCTTCCCGGGTGCCGAAGAAATCAAAGACGGCAAGGACAATGACTGCGACGGGTACACCGAGATGGATGACCGGGACAGTGATGGCTTGGCAGACTGGTATGAGTGGGAGTACGGCACCGATCCTGAAGATGAGGATACCGATGGCGATGGTTGGTTTGATGGTGCGGAGACGCCCGACCCCGAAGACCCCCAGGATACCGATGGCGATGGGGTCATCGACGCCCTCGACGAAGACGATGACGGCGACTCGATACCGACGCTAACGGAGCAGACTCAGGACCCTGGGGGCGATGGGACGAACGACCAAGATGTCGACGGCGATGGCATCCCCAATGGCCTGGACACCGACTCAGACGGGGACGGATACCTGGACGAAGACGAGGGGACCTTCGATAAGGATGGCGATGGAATTCCAGATTTTGTCGACTACCAAGGCGACCTTATTGGTGGAGGTTGCACGGGGTGTCAGAGTCAAGGTGGTTCCGGTGGAGCGGCGTGGATGTTCATCGTTGGGCTCGCGGTCCTGTTTCGGCGAAGTGAAGGGCAGGGCGGTCTGGCCACGGTAGCGCTGCTCTTTTGCGGTGTGTTCTACACCCATCCAGCGGCAGCACAAGGGCTCGTTTTGCCCCAAGTGGATGCCCGTGGGTTCTGGGTGGCCGATACCGCCGGTGACCCTCGACGCTCCGTACGCTTGCTTTACCCCGCACTCGGCGACGAGTGGGATGCTGGAATGGTGCTCGATTACGCCAGCGAGCCATTGCGGGAGACTCAGCCCGGTGGGTCCCTGGTACTGGTGGACACCATGGTGACCACCCATGTCTATGCCGGTATCGACCGGGGCCCCGTTCGGTTTGATATGTCGTTCCCATTCACAGCTTATGGCCACGACCAGATCGGTGGCTTCGTGTCTTCGGGGGACGCCAGACTTGGCGCCATGTGGGCATTCATGCCACCCGAGTACGGTCGTCCAGGTGTGGCTGCACAGCTCCTGGGGTGGCTTCCGACTGGCTCCTCAAACCGTTGGGGGGGCTCTCCTGGCATTGCGGCCGGAGCGGTAGTTGCTATGGCCCAGGAAATTGGCCGGGTCGGGTACATCGTCAATGGTGGCATTCGGATGGGCTTGAATCGGCCGGCCCGGGACCTGAAGACTGGCTCGAGCCCCATTGGAGGGTTGGAGGTTCATTACGTCCTTCCTGTCCTAAGCGACACGATGGCTGTGGGGGTAGAGCTGGCCGTGCAGGGTTCGACAGGCTTTCAGACCTTTCCCATGGAGCCAGGACTGCGGTTTCGAGCACGCCTGCCTGGTGGTGGTTTTGTCACAGCGGGCGGGGGAATGGGCCTTGGGCAAGGCGTGGGAGCCACCCAGTGGCGTGGAATTCTGGGTGTTGGGTATGGCGGGATTCCTCCAGAGCCAGTGCCCGACCGTGCGCAGATTGTTGTGCCAGTCATCATTGAACGCATCGAGCGTGCTGCCAGAGAGGGGCCACTCGCTGAGCTTATCGACAACCGAATCGTTATCCGGGAGCAGGTGTTTTTCCGCGAGGCCAAGGCGGAGATTCTTCCGGCATCCGAGCCGGTATTACAGGCCGTCCTCAGGGTCTTGGAAGACAATCCGGAGATCGAACATCTGCTGATTGAGGGCCACACCAACTCTCGCGCGAGCAGGATGTACAACCGCCGTCTGAGTCAAGCCCGTGCGGAGGCTGTGGCGGCGTGGCTGGAGTTCAATGGGATGTCGGGCGAGCGATTGATCCCCAAGGGCTTCGGCGAAGACCGACCCCTGGTAAAGGACAAGCACCCCGATGCGATGATTATCAACCGCCGAGTGGAGTTCACTGTGTTGCGCTCAGATGAGGCGGGCGAGGTTGGTGGCGCACCCGATGTGAAGCAGCTGCCCAAAGAATTGCAGGAAGATCGGTGATTTTTCCTGGGTGACAAAAAATAATTGGGTTGGTCACTAAAGGTTTGAACCTACAGTCCGAAGGGGCGTCGAACGTGGGAGTACCTCGTGGCGACCTCAGCTACTCGAAATCTAAGTATTATTGACCGCCTCCGGGAGCAGGGTGACATCGTCACCGCAATCTCGCTCATGGCATTCATTGTCATCATGGTGGTGCCGCTTCCCCCCATCGCCATGGACATGTTCCTGGCGATGTCGATCACCGTCTCATTGCTTGTGCTCTTGGTGACCTTCTATGTTGCCAACCCAGTACAGTTCTCTATTTTCCCGACGCTTCTCTTGGCGACGACGCTTTTCCGACTGTCACTGAATGTGGCAACCACCCGGCTGATTCTGATGGGTGGGCACTCTGGCGCAGACGCGGCCGGTAGCATCATCAAGACCTTTGGGCATGTCGTTGTCGGTGGCAACTATGTCGTCGGTATGGTCGTGTTTTCGATTCTTGTGGTCATCAACTTTGTGGTCATCACCAAGGGTGCGGGTCGTGTGGCTGAAGTCGCCGCCCGTTTCACCCTGGACGCGATGCCTGGTAAGCAGATGGCCATCGATGCCGAGCTGAATGCCGGACACATTGATGAACGAGTGGCCCGTGACCGGCGGGACGCCGTGATGCGTGAGGCCGACTTCTATGGTGCCATGGATGGTGCATCGAAGTTCATTCGTGGAGATGCAATCGCTGGAATCTTGATCACTTTGATCAATATCATCGGCGGAATCATCATCGGTGTGGTCCAGAACGGATTGGACATTGGCACCGCCATTGAGAACTATACGATTCTGACCATTGGTGATGGTTTGGTGGGACAAATCCCAGCCCTCATCATCTCTGCAGCATCCGGTATGTTGGTGACCCGGGTTCCGGACGCGGACGGCAAGGGCCTACCCAGTCAGTTCGGTACCCAGCTGTTCAGTTCGCCTCGAGCCCTCATGTTGTTGTCCGGGTCCTTGTTTCTGTTTGTCTTGATTCCGGGTCTCCGCCTCCCATTCTTTATTCTGGGTAGTGCGGCTGGCTACATTGCCTGGTACGCAAAAAACAATCCCACGACGAAGGCCGATGGGTCGCCTGGAAGCACGGTTGCGATGGCTGACCGAGAGAGTGGGGCCCGGGAGGACGGAGAAGTTGATTCCGGCGAAGAATCCAGTCTCGAGAGCCTGATGTCGGTCGAGGCCCTGGCAATCGAGCTTGGTGTAGACCTCATTGGTCTGGTCGACGAAACCAAGGGCGGAAACCTCGTAGAGCGCATCTCAAGGATACGCCGACAGGTGGTCTCAGAGTTGGGACTCATCGTTCCAAGTGTCCATCTTCGCGACAACCTCCAGCTGGATTCCGGCGAGTACCGAATCGTACTCAGGGGTGAAGAAATTGGGCGTGGGCGAGTGGTTCCGAGGCAGCATCTTGCCATCAACCCTGGCGACGCCGATTCGGGCCTAAAGGGTCTCAAGACCATCGATCCAGTCTTCGGCCTCGAGGCCCTCTGGATCACCGAATCATCCCGCCTCGATGCGCAAGCCAAGGGCTACACCGTAGTGGATGTTCCGACGGTGATGACCACTCACCTCACAGAGATTCTCCACCAGTACGGTCACGAACTGTACAGCCGCAATCAGCTCAACAGCATGCTTGAGCGGGTGGGCGAGGAGAATCCGAAGCTTGTGGAGGAACTCGTTCCAGACCAGCTGCCACGTTCGAGTGTGCTGCGTGTATTCCGGAATCTTCTCCGAGAAGGTGTCAGTGTTCGCGATGCGACCACCATTATCGAGGCACTGGCAGAACATGCACCACGACTCAAGGATGCGAACAGCCTCACTGAATTCGTGCGGCAACGCCTCGCTCGTCACCTGACTCACCGGTATGCAACCCCGGAAGGCAATCTAAACTACATCGCACTCGCGCCGGACACCGAAGAGGTGATCAGTCGCGCACTCCATACTTCAGAGTCTGGCTCAATGAGCTTGGCCCTGGACCCAGAGTCTGCCCGCAAGTTGCTGACAGGCCTTCGGGATGCTGCTGAAGCATGGAATGGTCCTGGTGATGTGGTGGTGCTCTGCCCGCCGCTGGCCCGAGGTCCGCTGCGGAATCTCTCCAGCAAAGTGATTCCACGGGTCGCCATTGTCTCGGCCGCTGAACTGCTGCCAACCGTTCGTCTTGAACGGGTCGCCACGGTCTCGATGGCCAACGGCGTGACCATTGGAAAGAAGAAAGAACTCAAGTCCAACGCTGGCCGGCCGAATGGGGAACGTACCCCAGTCGTGCAGGCTGGGTGAGGGGAGCTGAATCGTGTACCCGACACAACCAAATAGGTATTCTGAGCGTCGAATTGAGGGCTTGTCCCGAGAGGAGATCTGTAGAAAATACCAACGGAAAATCTTATTGCTTTCTCGCCGAATTGCCGAGCGTCTTCCTTCGGGATGCGAGCTCGGGGCCGAGGACCTCTCATCATTTGGCGCCATCGGCCTCCTAGAGGCGTTCGACCGCTTTGATGAGAATCGCGATATTCTTTTCACCACCTTCGCGGAGTATCGAATCCGTGGAGCGATGATGGATGCCCTTCGCGCTACCGACACCTTTACGCGTCACCGCCGCCAGGTCTCCAAGGAGATTTTGGATGCCAAGCGGAGGCTGACCGGAGAGCTGGGACGTACCCCGGAGCCGGGGGAGATGGCACAGCGCCTCGGGATGGACCTCGACACCTATTGGCGGAACATGGACCGGGTCAAACCTGTGAGCCATGTGAACTTGGATGACTCAAGCGGACCCGACGGCAGTGGAACGGGACGTACCTTTGCCGAGACCATCACAGACGACCGTTTTCGGTCGGCGTTCTCATCGATCATGGGAGCGCAAGCCCGCGGGGCACTCAAGGGTGCAATTCAGAGGCTGTCTGAACGAAAGCGCGAGTGTGTTCTTCTGTACTACGGTCGCGACATGAACCTGATGGAGGTGGCCGAGACCTTCAACGTCACGCCCTCTCGAATATCTCAAATACTTTCTGAAGCTCGGGTCGACTTGTTGAGGGAACTCGATGGTGTGGTCGGAGCGGGTGACCTCAACTTTAAGGAGGCCTTATGAGTGGCAGTATTTATCCAGCCCTATCCGGCGCCAAGGTCGTTTGGACCCAGATGGAGATGTTGAGCAACAACCTTGCCAACGCGACGTCTGATGGTTTCAAGCAACATCGCATGGCCCTGGCCAGCGATCGGGTCAATGCTGAGGTACTCGGAAATTCCTATGTGAAGGTTGCGGAGACCACCCACGATATGTCCGACGGAAGCCTCTCAACCACCGGCGTAGACACTCATCTCGCCCTTCGGGGAGAGGCCTTCTTCGTGGTTCAAGGTGACAATGGTCCGGTGCTTCAGCGGTCCGGAAACTTCTCAATCGACAATGAAGGCCGGATGGTGAACCATCGGGGCCAACCGGTATTGGGCGAAGGCGGCCCCATCGAGATTCCTGATCGGGAACGGATGGTCATCGATAAAGATGGTGTGGTTCGCACAGACCAAGGCGGAGAACTCGACAGAATCAAGCTGGTTAATGCCGAACGCGTCTCGCCCATCGGGCACGGCCAGTGGAGAGCGGACGGCCCCCTGATTCCCGTTGAAGACAACGTTCAGGTTTTACAGGGCTCCCTGGAAAAATCGAATGTGGACACCATCAAAGGAATGGTCGAGTTGGTGGAAGCCAGTCGATACTTTGAGGCCTATCAAAAGACCATGCAGACCTCCGATGAGCTGGATGGAAAAGCAAATGAAATCATGAGGAGTAGATAATGAAAGCTTTGTTTAGTGCTGCGACCGGCATGGCCGCTCAGCAGATCCAAATCGATACCATCGCCAACAATCTGGCGAACGTCTCTACAAATGGGTTCAAGAAGACTCGCGTAGCCTTCGAGGACTTGGTCTATGAGAACATTCGGACGGGTGAGGCGAGTGCGGACAACAAACGTCCCGGCCAGCTCGAGATTGGTTCAGGAAGCCGCGTCATTGCTACCCAACGTGATTTTTCGCCAGGCTCTATCAGTCAGACCAATGCGGAGTTGGACGTGGCCATTCAGGGTCGCGGTTTCTTTGTGGTTCAGACGCCAGATGGAAACGAACGCTACACACGGGTCGGGACCTTCAATGTCAATCAGGACTCTGAGTTGGTGACCCAGCAGGGCTATCCAGTGTCTCCCGGAGTTCAGATTCCGATGGACGCATCGGGTGTGCTCATCGCGGAAGATGGGACGGTTCAGGTTTCATTTAACGACAGTACTGACGTGGTCTCTGTTGGGTCCATCGACGTGATGGACTTCACCAACCCAAACGGCCTGAAGGCCCTGGGTGGGAACCTCTTTGGAGCGACAGCAGAGTCCGGAGAACCCATTCCAATCGACGCGGGCGATGGTTTGATTCTGAAGCAGGGCTTCATCGAAGGGTCGAATGTGGATATCGCGGAAGAATTGGTCAATATGATCATGGCTCAGCGGTCTTTTGAGGTCACGTCTAAAGCGGTTGAAGCTGCAGATGAGACCATGCAGATCGTCAACCAGATGAAGCGATAATCTTGTGGTTAGCTACGCACTGTTTTGGGCCCTGTTCGCCGGTTTAGCGACTGCTGATACCGTAGACATCCAAGGCCCACTCACGGACGCGATTCGGTCTCACGTGGCCGAGTCCAAGTCTATGAGTATCGACTCGGTCGATGTGACCTCGGTTGGCCTGAGGGCAAAACACAGCTGTGTCAGTACCCCGACGGTGTTTGTAGAATCCTTGCCAGGCGAACAGTTTCGAGGGGTCACACGCCTCCGCATCAGTCTCTCCAATGATGGTGTGGAGTGCGGTAAGTACAGCATTTCGTCTAGGATAGTTCTGTACCAAGAGGTCCCGGTCGCTGCCGCGGATACGGCACCCGGTTCTGTGGTTGAGTTGACCACACGGCGCATAAAAGTGAGGGATCTTCGGGGTGCACTTGTGGACCCAGCCGATGGCCCCTTTGTGGCGGTCCAGGCGCTTCGATCGGGTGACCCGGTTTCCTATCGGAGAGTCAAGCGACGGCCCACAGCGAATGTGGGCGAGACCGTATCTATCGTGGTCACCGCCCATGGCCTGACCATTCGAGCTGAAGGCCGATTGTTGGGTGACGCCCATCTTGGTGATTTAGTACACGTGGCGAATCTTGCGACCGACACCGTGGTCCAAGGAACACTTATCGCACCCAAAACGGTGCTCACAGGAGGTCGGCGATGACCCGATTGTTTCAAATGTGTTTTGTGCTCAGCTTTTTTGTTTTGAGCCAGACTGCAGCAGCAGAAGATGGCATGTCGCCACCAACCCCACCTGTGCTTGGCGCCCCTTTGGTCGAGAGAGACAGTGCCCCGGGTAGCCTATGGACGGAAGTCGGTGCCCGGACCTTGGTGGGGATGAATGGGAATGCCCGAAGAGTGGGAGACCTGATCACCATATACATCGATGAGAGGACCATCACTGAGCTCACCGCTGAGACCGGCACCAAGCGCAACAGCGGCATGACCGGAAAGATGGGCAGCTTCTTCGGGCTTGGAAAGCAGATCACCAAGAACAATGAAGGCAATCTGGGAGGAGGGCTCGGCTACGAGACCGAGTCCAAGCATGCCTTTGGTGGACAGGGCACAACGGCTCGAGCGGGGACACTCCAAGGGCGGCTCACATGCCGCGTGATCGAGGTCCAAACCAACGGCAACCTGCGAATCTGGGGCTACAAACAGATTCGGTCCAACCGGGAGACTCAGTTCCTGGTCGTGGAAGGCCTGGCTCGGCCCCTCGACATTCAGGCAGACAACACCATCGTCTCGAGTCTTCTTGCAGAAGCCAAGATTGAGTTCAATGGCAGCGGTGTGGTCGCAGACAAGCAGGGGCCTGGTATCGTCCAGCGAGGAATGGACCACGCCTGGCCCTTCTAGGCAGGCTTTCCCTCCAACTAAGCCCAAACGGCTGGTCCTCTTTTCCGAGAGACCGGCCGTTTGGCTTTGGGATTGGAGTGATCACGTTGCTCGATGTCGAAATGTTCACCTTTTTATTCAAGTCTCCTCCCGTCTGTCCGAATGGGGGATGAATCGAAATGCCTCAGGAGGCACACATGATCCGCTGGCTCACGCTGACAATGCTTGTACTTTCTACCCCCGCTGATGCAGCTCGGGTGAAGGACATCGCGAGCATCTATGGCGTCAGGGACAATGCAGTCTTCGGATACGGCCTGGTCACCGGACTAAACCGGACGGGCGACTCGAGACGGAATGAAGCCACGATTCGGTCGCTGGCCAACCGATTGCAGGGTCTGGGTGTCACGCTGCAGACCACCGACATCATTTCCAGGAACGTAGCGGTGGTCATGGTCACTGCCCGGGTTCCTTCTTCTGCCCGCCCAGGCCATAAGGTTTCTGTAGAAGTCAGCTCAAGTGGTGACGCCAAGAGTCTGGAAGGTGGTGTTCTTCAGTTGACTCCGCTCTATGCTGCGGACGGCCGTGCATACTGTTCATCTCAGGGGCCCATAGTTATTGGCGGCTTTACGGCCGAAGCGGGCGGGGAGTCAACACGAAAGAATCACCCGACAACCGGCCGAATCCCCCGAGGGGCTACCGTTGAAATGGACAACCCACAGCGGTTAGACCTGTCTGCTGCAGAGCACATCGACTGGTTGATTCACGATCCAGACTTTACGACCGCCAAGCGCATGGCGGATGCCATTAATGAGGCCCTCGGAGCCCCACATGCGAAGGCCCATGACGATGGAATGGTCCGAGTGGCAGTGCCAAAGAGAGATGATGCGACGACCATTGATGTTGTCGCGCAAATCGAACTGGTTGAACTTAAGATTGACGCCCCAGCAAGGGTAGTGGTCAATGAGCGAACAGGTACCGTGGTTATGGGTGCCAATGTTCAAGTCTCACCGGTTGCTGTTGCCCATGGCGGACTGACCATTGAGGTACAGCGGGACACTTCCGTGAGCCAACCGGGCGCTCTGTCTGGTGGGGATACGGTTGTGACTCGCGACTCAAAAATCGTAGCCGAGGAAGAATCTGGCAGGCTGACGATGCTCGAAGGGGTCACGATTGGTCAGCTGGTAGCGGCGCTCAACTCGATGGGTGTCAAGCCACGTGACTTGATTCAAATCATGCTCACCATCAAGGCTGCGGGCGCTCTCCAAGCTGAGATAGCAAGCCTGTGAGTATCAAATCCCTTGGAGGGCAAGATGCCCTGGCACTTCACCAGTTGAAGGGACCCGACATTCGGGAACTCCGAATGACGAACGACCAGGATGAGGCCGCCAAGGCTTTTGAGTCCTACATGGTGGAGATGATGGTCAAGGAGATGCGGAAGACGGTTCCCGACGGAATGTTTTCCGGCGGATCTGCTGAAGTGTTTTCCAGCTTGTTCGACCAAGAGTTGTCCAATCGGATCGCCGAAAGCGGTGGGTTTGGGTTCGGAGACATGCTGAAAGACCAAATGGCTGGACCTGACGTGACCATGAGCAGTAATGGCCTGGAACAGAACTTCGACGCCCACGTTCGCCACAGAGCCAAGGGCATCTTCGATGCGGCATTGCCAGTCGAGGATGGTGTCGTCACATCCAAGTTTGGTAAACGGTCCGACCCATTTCATGGGAAGTCTCGAAACCACAAAGGCCTCGACATCGCGGCCCCCCGTGGAACACCCATCCAGTCCATTCGACCTGGCACAGTGGTCAGCGCTGGCGATCGAGGTGGATATGGCAATGTCGTGGTCCTGGACCACGGCGATGGAACCACTAGCTTGTATGCTCACTGTGACGAGTTGAAGGTTGCAAAGGGTGACAAGGTAGGGCGAGGGGATGTCATTGCGACAGTCGGCTCTACCGGCCGGTCAACTGGGCCCCACCTCCACCTTGAAGTGCATCGGAATGGCGCTGCGGTAGACCCTATGTCAGAATTGGAGAATCAACTCCACAACACTCGAACCTTGGTACGGAAGTAGTAATATGAAAATTAAGCTACAGGAATTCCTGGATTCGACCGAAGAGAGAATGCGGAGGATAGGCTCATGAAAATTCAGGGCTCGCATCCGCTGTATCGCCTGACGTCTATAAACGGCGCCAAGGCGGGCCAGCGAACAAACGGTAAGTCATCGGTACAAAACGAGACTGTACAGCTCAGTGGGGAAGCCCAGTGGTTGTCAGAACTCAAGAGTGCCATTGGTGACATCCCGGAGGTTCGCACCGACGAGGTCACTCGTGCTCGCCAGGACATCGCTCAAGGTGAACTGGGAAGCGAGGGTGATTTCGAGACTGCAGTAAATGCTCTGATGCATGAGATCTGATGGAACGATCTCTCGCCTCTGTCTTGACCAAGACGCTCGAGGCAGCGCAAGCCCAGCTTGTTGCCGCCCGAACACTCGATCCCGAACGGCTTGCTGATGCAACAGCCAGCCGTGCGGACCTCCAGTTCGAGTTGGAAGTCATACAGAGCGACGAGTCCTTTCATGTTGACGAGGAGATCGCGGATACAATTCGCGCTCTCCAAGACACAGATCGACGGTTGATGAGTGTGTTGGGCGCAGCGACCTCCGTTTTTCGGAGTATCCTGGAGCCAAACCACTCACCGACCTATGGCGCATCAGGGCGAATCCGTGAGCGTTAAAAATGTCTGCCATCAATACCCTAAACATTGGGCGTTCCGGACTTAAGGTTGCCTCTTACGGTGTCGAAGTCACGGGCCAGAACGTTACCAATGCCAGTACCGAAGGCTACGTTCGACGCCGGATAGTAAGTCAGACCCGTGCGCCTCATCGCAATGCCCAGGGAATTCACAAAGGGCAGGGCGTCACCGTCGGGGCGATCTCCAGGAGCATTGATCGCTTCACGACGGAGCGAGCCTTTGAGGCGCAGGGCGACCAGTCATTGGCCTCTACCGCCCAAGAAATGCTCGCAGTAGTAGAGACAAATTTCAGGGAAGGGGACACGGCTTCCATTTCCGACCGTCTGGATAGGTTCTTTGACTCATTGACCGAGCTCACTGCCGAACCCGCTGACCATGGCCTCCGTTTGGCGGTCCGAGATTCAGGTTCAGACCTTACCGATGCCGTCAATCGTGGCGGTCAGGCTCTCGTCGACTCTATTCGGCGCGCTGAGGACCGCATCAATGATGAGGTCAATGCACTCAATCTGGTTTTGAGAGACATTGAGTCTCTCAACCGTCGAATCTCTGACTCCGATGCCGTCAACGGCCCAGCCGACTTGATGGATGCACGGGATGCAATGATCGGTACGGTTGCCCAAAAGATCGGTGTCGATGTGGACTACAAGGCCAACGGGCAGGTGACACTGTTTGTGGGCGGGCATGCCTTGGTTCAAGAGGTGGAGGCTCGCCAACTAGAGACTTCCGGTACTGTGGGCTCTTTGAGCGTAAAGATGTCCGCAGATGGCGGCCTGCTTACCGT
The DNA here is from genome assembly GCA_963932775.1 of uncultured bacterium. Classification (GTDB taxonomy): domain Bacteria; phylum Myxococcota_A; class UBA796; order UBA796; family UBA796; genus UBA796. The sequence continues at coordinate 2,074 of CAWVVG010000038.1, read as the reverse complement.
GGACGGCCAGCTGAGTGGTGAGATTGGTGGTTTGATTGCTGCCCGCGACCAAGCGCAAGCGACCCTCGATGACCTGGACCTGTTCGCTGCAGACTTTGTCGATGAGATCAATGTGCAGCATTCAAATGGTTTCGATGGGTTTGGCGCGCCGGGCCTTGATTTCTTCGCAATCGCAGGTTCGGCTACGAACGCGTCCACCGGGATGCAGTTGGACAGCGTATTGGCGGGAGACAGTAGCCTGATTGCGGCTGCGGGTTCACCGTCAGCTGAAGTGGGAGACGGAGAGAACCTGAGCGAGATTCTGAGCGTTGAAAATACCAAGCTATTCGATAGCGGTAAGATGAATTCACGAGAGTTCGTGGCCTCTATTTATAGTGACCTTGGAAATGCGGTGGTGGGCTTCGAGATGGATGCCACAACACACAATGCGATCGTTTCAGACCTAAATTCCCTAAAGGAAGCAACCAATAATGTCGATTTGGATGAGGAGGCTGTCAGTCTGATGAAGTATCAGGCGGCCTACCAAGCAGCCGCTCGCGTGGTTTCCGCTGCGGATGAAATGCTTGCTCAACTCATGAGTACGGTCCGATAAATGATTCGATCAACCTGGCATGGCAGAATGGAACTGATGCGACAGGCAACGACCTCGATGGGTGGTCGCATCTCCAAGCTCAATGAACAAGTGGCTACAGGCAAGCGGATCAACCGACCATCGGATGACCCGGGGCGTATTTCTCAGCTTCACAATGTTCGTCAACAATTGTCCAATCAGGACGTATTCCAAAAGAACTCGAGCCAGGCGGAGCAGCTTCTTAATGTTGCCGATACTGCACTGAGAGACATCCACGGCACGCTGACAGAGGCCAGAGAGCTCGCCATTCAGTTCTCCAACGAGTCTTACAACGGCGGCCAGCGGGGTGAGGCGGCTGTAGTGACCGAATCATTGTTCGGCCGCGCGTTGAGTTCGTCCAATATTCAGTTCAATGGGCGCTCAATCTTTGCCGGTACGGCCTACGATGGAGAGGCATACGACTCCACGGGCGCCTATGCGGGCTCCAACGATTCACCTTCGACCGTTGTAGGGGAAGGGCTCTCTGTGAACACGGGCTTTGATGGGTCTGATTTGCTCACCAAGAGTTCGGATATGTTTGGTGCCATCACAGACTTGAAGGACGCGCTTGAAGCCGATGACACGGTGGCGATTACTGCAGCCCTCGACGGAATCGATGACGCGCTCACAGATATTGAAAATAGCCGAGTGGAGGTGGGCGGTCAGATGCGTCGTGCCCTCGATTCGACCGACCTTGCAGCGAATCTTGAGGTCGAACTCACTCAGGCCAAGGCGACCATTGAGGAGACCAACGTGGTTGATGCATACACCAAGCTTGTTCAGCTTCAGACGAATTTTGATGCGGCAATGCAGGTGACTTCAATGCAGCGGTATTCGGGACTATTCTCTCGAATGTAAGAACACCCAGGGCGGGGAAACCCAGGTACGGGGCACCTTTTTTAGGGTGTCCCGTTTTTTTTCTAAAGTCCTCTATGTTTCGTCCGTAAAGGTTGATTGGGAAAAAAGTTCTAAAAAGAATTTAAATATTCAGGAAAGCGTCCGAAGAGTTTATCGAGGCCTCCTAGATTTAGGTTTGGCGGGCCTCTAAACCCAAACAGACAAGGTGCATAATGGCGCTTACTGTGAATACCAATACCACTGCCTTGAGTGCAGCTTCTACGCTGAACAACACCCAAGGTGCCTTGAGCCAGACACTGGCTCGCGTCTCATCCGGACTTCGCATTACGAAGGCTGCCGATGATGCCGCGGGTTCTGCCGTTGCGCAGAATCTCTCAACCCGAGCACGCTCCGCACGTCAGGCGATTCGGAACTCGAATGACGGTATCTCCGTTATTCAGACCGCTGAGTCAGCCACCAAGGAAGTCCTTGGAATTATGGACCGCATGCGAGAGCTGGCTGTTCAGAGTTCCTCTGAAACCCTTCAGACTGGCGAACGTGCGTACGTAGACGCTGAATTTGACCAACTTCGCAGTGAAGTTGAACGGATTTCGGCATCTACTGAGT
>CAWVVG010000037.1:0-15316 GCA_963932775.1 uncultured bacterium | reverse complement strand
TCGGCTGGCTCTCAGTTTGTTCGGCTACGGCCTGTCGAACCGCATCCATGACGTTTAGCTCTCTGGCTTCGATTCGACCGCCACCTTGGATCTCGACCATCATCCGCGCGGTGTGCTCTCCCTCATCGGACCGGCTCTCCGCTCGGTGCTCGGTCCCTACAACGGTGTGGATGTGGACGATTTCGGGATGGTCCTGTAGGCGTTTCTCGATGGCCCTGACCATGTCTTCAGTATGCGAAAGCGGTGTTCCCACCGGCAGTGCAAGTTCCGCTGTGAAGCGTCCCTGGTGCATCTCTGGAATCAGGGACTGACCGAGAGAGCTGAATAGAGGGAGGCTGACGAGGACGACCATGGCGGCAGCGCCCAGGACCTTGCCGGGTTGACTCAATGCCCAGTCGATAAGCTGGCTGTAGCGCTGCTCCAGCTGTGCGAAGCGTTCCTGGAAGCGTGCAGCAGCCGAGTCGGCGCCATTGTATGCCCAAGGCCCTACCTTCTTCAGCGCAAAGGAGGTGGGTCGTGCCACTAAGGTCGCGGCACCCAGAAGAATCACCGCCAACAATTCACAGAGGCCTCGAACAGCAAAACGGAACAACCAGTACGGTCGAGTCCAGCCCGTGTGGGTATTCCAGGCTTGCTTGAGTTGGGCCCTGGATTGGAAATTTCCGGAACGAGAAATGGACTTGAAGTCGGGTCGGTGTTCGGGCCAGCTCATCTCGTGGGCGGCGAGCATGGGTACGAAGAACAGGGCCACGACCAAAGATGCGAGCAAGGAAAAGACCACAGCCAGCGAGAGGTCTCCAAACAGCTGGCCTGCAACCCCGTCCACGAAGGCGATGGGGAGAAAGACACATACGGTCGTGAGAGTCGAGGCGACTACCGCGGCGGCCACGCTCTTGGTGCCCTCAATGGCTGAGGCAATGCGGTCGGCTCCACGCTCTCGATGGACATGGATGTTCTCCAAGACCACGATGGCGTTGTCCACCAGCATTCCGATGCCCAGGGCAAGCCCACCCAGGCTCATCAGGTTCAGGCTGACGCCGCCCAGGTACATGGGAGCGAAGGTGGCGACGATGGAGAGCGGAATGGCTGTGGCGATGATGAGTGTTGCGCGGACATCTCGGAGGAACAGAAACAGGATGGCCACGGCCAGAAAGGCGCCCATGACGGCGGTGGTCCGGAGGTTGGAGAGGCTGGCCTCAATGAACAGCGCTTGGTCCTCTAAGACGGCCAGGCGGATGCCTTCAGGTAGGCGCTCGATGATGTTGGGAGGGCCTCTGGGTGCACCGGGCTGGGTGGCCACCTTTGCGTCTACACCCAGGACCTGCCGAATCTGTCGAGAGAGCTGGACGATGTTTGCATCGGCCGCTTTGAACACTTCCAGCTCTACGGCTTCAGTACCATTGAGGCGACTGACTACCTCCCGGTCCTTGTGCCCTGCGGAGACGGTTGCAACTTCAGTGAGCGGGACCTGTATGCCATCTGCTCGCTTGATCTGAATGCCCTTGATGTCCTCCACGGTGAGCAACTCACCTACTGTGCGAACCAAGTATTCGTGGTCGCCCTCAATGATCGCACCGCCGGGGAGGTTGACGTTTTCTTCAGCGAGTGTGGCGGATACCTGATCGATGGTCACCCCACGGGCGGCCATCCACCCTTCGCGGACTTCGACTCGGATCTCTCGCTCCAAGCCCCCTCGAACCCGAACGCTCGCGACGCCCTCCATGGCTTCAAGCCGGCGCTTGATCTCACGTTCTGCGACCTTGCGAATGGATTGAAGGGCATTGGCTCTGGTAGAGCCGTCCTCCCAAGAGAGCGCAATGCGCATGACGGGATCCAGGTTCGGATCGAAGCGCAGAATCAGGGGTCGGTCGGCGTCGTCTGGCAAGAACGTGGTTTGAAGCTGTTCTCGTACGGACTGGGCCGCCCGGTTCATGTCTGTGCCCCATGCAAACTCGAGCACGACGTCAGACATTCCTGCCCGAGATCGACTCTCAAACTCCACGAGTCCTGGGGTCGTTGCCAAGGCCTCCTCGATCAAGCGGGAGATCTGTGTCTCGACTTCCTCTGGTGCGTATCCAGGGACCTCGGTTCGGACTGTGATGGTCGGGTACGACAGGTCCGGCATCAAGTTCAGCGGGAGCCGTTCGTAGCTCACCAAGCCGAACACTGCGGCAGCGATGGCAATCATCCAGGTCGCCACAGGGCGCCGCACGACCCGGTCAAAGATGCTCACCCCTGTTCGCCATCCTTGGCATCCGGTTCGCCTTCTTTTGCCTCTTTCTTGGGCTTGGGATCACCGGGAAGCTTCACATCTGCATCCGGTCGCAGATTGTCCCCACCGACCGTCACCACCTGGTCCCCTTCCTCTAAGCCTTCGCTTACTTCAGCCATGTCGACGTCGGAATACCCCAGCGTCAGGTTGACTCGTTTGACCATTCGTCGTGGCACGCCTTCCCATGGGTCGGCCTTGTCTTCATCCCCATCGTCATCTTGGTCGCCACTGAAGAGCTTGGTGAAGAAGTTTTCACCCTCCTCCTCAGGCTGGTCCTTGTCCTTGGCCTTGTCTTCGGTCTCAACCTTGTCTACAACTTTCCAGGCGATTGGGCTCCCGTCTTGCCACTGGACTGCCTTGCGGGGAATGGTCAGCACATCGGTGTGGCGATCGACCTCGATTCGCACTTCGACAAATTGGCCCGGCCGAAGTTTGCTGGGTTGGCCGTCGATTGGGTTCACCGCGATGGTGACACGGACGGTACCGGAGGCTTCATCCACGACCGGACTGATGCGCAGGACTGCACCATCTGCCCTCGCGGAGTTGTCATAGGTGCCAGCGAGCATCACCGACTGGCCAATGGTTAGGTGTGTGAGATCGGCCTCAGAGAGGTTCACGATGACCCGCAATCGCTCCAAGTCCACCACCTGGAAAGCCCGCTCAGCGCCGCTTGCAAGCTCGCCCACGCGTACGTTGCGAATGGCCACCGTACCGTCCACAGGACTGGTCAGTCGGGCGAACCGGGCCGAGCCTGTGGCTTCCCGGTGGCTGGCTTGGGCGATGGAGTATGCATCCTTGGCATCCTGGAACTCTGTGTCTGAGATGGCACCCTGAGTGTGCAGGTTCTGTGCTTGTTCGAATCGTCGACGGGCCTGTGCAAGCTCGACCCGTGCACGGTCGCTGCCTGCCTCTAAGCTTGGGTTCGACAATACCGCCAGCACCTGGCCCCTGTGAACCGTGTCCCCTTCCTCGACCAAGATCTCGGTGACAACACCACCCGCTTCGGGTGTGATGTCGGCCATCGCTTCACTCTCGAGGGTCCCGTGCGTCAACAGTTCTTTGGCGACCGTGCCGGGTTCTACCTGGGTGGTCTCCACCAAGACTCGCCAGTCGGACACGCCATCGTCCTTGCCCTGCTTGTCTCCGCCGTGGCGATTGTGTCGGTCTTTTCCACCACAACCGATGGCAACCAGCACTATTAAGGATGTGATCATACGGGTCATGGTCAAGTCTGTCGTCCTTCGATGGCCAGCAGTAGCACGGAAGCCGCGATGGCGAGGCGCGGATCTAATGAGTCTCGCTGAATATTTACCTCATAAACTAGTTTGAAAAGATTGAAGCGCTGTTGGATCGTTCCCACCCTCTCGTTCCCGACGGAGACATGGAAGGTCTGGGGTATGATCTTCAGGAACAACCGCCGTATGATTGCCAATATTCCTGAATCTTCTTCGATTTTTCCGATTTCTGTTCCCTCGCTTGTTTGAATGAGCCAAGTGTCCCTGAACATCGACCGGAACCCTTTACGGGACAAGCTGCCCACATGTTCCTGGGTCTCTGAGTCGGTCACATCATAGGTGGCTGAAAAGTCGATCACGTTGCGGGCCTTTATCTCTAGCCTGGAGTGTTCTTTGCTGGAGTCAGAGTAAACGTTGATCGCTTCTTTGAGCTTGAACAACTTTTGTTGGACATAGAACACCAGCTCACCATTGGAGAGAATCTTAAAGGTCCGGCCAAACAGGTTGAAGAATGGTCGCTCGGCAACGTAGGTGTGTGGCCAATGGGGGGTAGTCATTTTGAGTGGGCTCCTTAGGCAGGCATTGTCGCATGCGGGGGGTGGGCAGAGTGTTAGGGCTCATCCATGATCCGCCGTTTGGACCACATCGCAATCGCCGTTCCTGATCTGCAGGCTGCGCTGCAGCGTTTTGTGGAGGACTTCGGCCTTGACTTGGCGGGGCAAGAAGATGTCCCCACTGAGTCGACCACTACCGCTTTTTTGCCCATTGAAGGCACGAAGATCGAGTTGATTCATCCGATCGATGGTCAAGGTCCCGTGGCGAAGTACCTCGATAAGCGGGGTGGTGGCTTGCATCATCTCTGCTTTGAGACCGATGATATCGAGGCGGATATGTCCCGCCTGCAGGCCAAGGGCTACCGGTTCTTGTCCGATGCACCCAAGCCTGGCGCTCACGGAACCCGTGTTGCTTTTATTCATCCCAAGTCCACTGGCGGGGTCTTAATTGAGCTTGCGGAGCACCCCCCCCGATGAGTCGGGTTGCTGTGGGTGAACAAACCACCTTGGCACAACGCAAGCGCCATGCGGCTCAACGCTTGATCTTGGGTTTTGAGGGCTCCAGCCCCTCGGCTGAGTTTTCTCGTTTTGTGGCCAAGGCTCCACCCGCTGGTTTCATACTTTTTGCCCGAAACATTGAAGAGCCGGAGCAGGTAAAGGAACTCAACCGCGAGCTGGCCAGCATGGTGCCAGATCATTCGCCGGCTCTGCTGAGCGTGGACCAGGAAGGTGGGCGAGTGTTGAGGGTTCGGGACACGCCCTGGCCTCCCATGCGCTGGCTGGGAAATATTCAAGACCCTGCGCTGACCCGGAAGACTGCGGCGGCCATGGGCGGTGAGCTCCGCGCGATGGGATTTAATCTCGACTGGGCTCCGTGTGCAGATGTGGACTCGAACCCCGACAATCCGGTGATCGGTGACCGGTCCTTTTCTCGGGATCCTGTGGTGGTCTCGGAGCACGTCAATGCCTTTTTGGATGGGCTTCATCAAGCGGGTGTCATGGGAGCAGTGAAACACTTTCCTGGACATGGAGACACAAACACCGACTCTCACCATGAACTTCCCGTGGTCGACAAAGATGTGGACGACCTTGAGCACTGTGAGCTCATCCCGTTTCATGCGGCGGTGGCCCATGGTGTAGAGATTGTGATGACTGCTCACGTGATGTTTCCCGTCTTGGATGAGGCGGTACCTGCCACCATGTCTCAGGCGATTCTTCGTGGATGGCTTCGCGAACGCTTGGGGTATACGGGCTTGGTGGTCTCAGATGACATGGAGATGCGTGCGGTGCGCGGCCGTTTCCCATTGGAGCAGCAGCTCGACCTGGCCTGTCGGTCCACCGTGGACCTGTTTCTGATGTGCAAGAGTCTGGACCTGCAAGTGGAGGCATGGGAGACGTTGATTCATCTGGCCGAGGCCGATGGCGTCCATGACTCGCTGGCGCGGGACTCTATGCTTCGCTTGTCCCGTCTTCGAGAGCGGTTTTTAATGGATGCTCCCATGGCCCCGGACCTGGGGGTTGTTGGAGGGAGAATCAACAAAGAGCTGGCTGGCCTGCTCGATGCCCGAGGTCGTGCATGATTGCTGTGTTGCTCACTATGTTTGGGATCGCCTATGGCCAGAGCTGTGCTGAGCCCACATCTGTTCCAGAGACACTGCAGGTTGCTTGGATTTCTCCGGCCTCAAAGTCGGTTGGAATGAATGGTTGGGTAGAGGCCGTCCGGGTGGCCGACCTGCGCGCCTGGATTCGTGCCCATGGAAAAGACAAGGTCCGGCTGCTCAAAGGGCTGGGAATGGTTCGGGCGAAAGCTGGAAAGCGTGCCGCCCGGAAGCCCTACAAGGTCACGATCTTCGATGTAAAGCGAGAGTGGTTGTGTCGTCCGTTGGAGGACACGGTGCCCGGGACCATCAATAATGACGTCACCGTGTGCGAGGAGGGCCAGCAAAAAGGTCTCTGGGGTCACAAAAAGGGCTACACGGGGTGTGGCTACATCAAGGACACGTTGAGTCAGGAACGGAGCCTGGACGTTGTGCGCATTCGTTGGGCCGATGCGTCCAGTTGGGGTTTTTGTGTGCTTCCGCTAGATCGATTCATCGAAGGCGCTTGAGCTAAGCCCCTAGCGGCTCGCCGGTCAGCTCAGCCACCGTCGAATTCCGCAGTATTCCGTCCACATACACGGCTGCGCGGTACAGGGCGGGTTCGGATGACATGGCGCCTGCGATACCGGTGCTGCCTAAGGTGCAGAGGTAAGGTAGGATCGCGTTGCTGAAGGCGATGGAGGCGGTCTGGGCCACCTCGGACGGAAGGTTGGGCATGCACAGATGCCGCACACCTTCTTCCATATAGGAGTCCTCTTGGGCATGAGCCCGGGTGGTCTCACAGCAACCGCCCTCGTCCACGCTCATGTCGATGATCATAGAACCCGGAGGCATGTTTCGAACATGACGCCGGCTAACGATGCGAGGTGCTGGATGTCCGGGCTTGGACACGGCGCAGACCAGTAGATCAGCCAGGGCCAACATTTGATTGAGGTATGGGCCGCTCGCGATGGCCGTAACGATGCCATCGATGCGCATCGCCACCCGATTGAGGGACTGGGTGTCATGGTCGAGCACGGTCACTTGTGCGCCCATGCGGTGGGCTTCTTTGGCAGCAGCTTCACCCGCAGCACCGGCCCCGATAATTACCACTCGCATCGGAGGAACACCGGGTGCGCCTCCAAAGAGCCTGCCGGGTCCTCCTTCACTGGACAGCATGTGCTTGGCCGCTAGCAACACGGCGACCCGGCCTCCGATGGCTGACATGGCCTCGAGCACGGGACGGGAGCCATCATTTTCTTCGAGCAGGTCAAAGGATAGTGCATTTGCTTTGCGCGTTCGTATCGCCTCGCGGAGCGCGGTGGACTCCGGGCTGAATAGGTGCAGGAACCCCATCAGGGTGGCACCGTCACGGAGCAAATCGTATTCAGCATCGGTGGGGCTGTGTATCTTGATGAGCACATCAGACCCGAGGCCTACCTCTCGACTGCTAAAGCATACCGTGGCACCCACAGCGCTGTAATCACTGTCCCCAAACCCAGCGTCGATGCCCGCTCCAGTCTCGATCAGCACATTGTGGCCCTGACTGATCAGCCGTTCGGCCCCTTCCGGAACCAAGGCTACTCTGCGCTCCTTTGGCAGAGTCTCTCGCACAAGTCCGTAAGTAATGGTCGTGGCCATGGTGTGTCTCCCGGGCGCAGTCTACCGATCTTTTGTGTCTTCGGGAAGCCGTGACAGGTATCATCGGCCATATGTCCGCTTCTGGTCCAACATTGTATTGCAGCCTATGTCTGACAACGTTTCAGTCAGAGGCCGTGTCCTGTCCGAACTTGGGTTGCGGTTGCGCCAAGCCTGTCGCGGGCTGGGGGCAGATGTACCAGCCGGGCGAAGACATCGATCGGAACTATCGGGTGGTTCGGCGACTCGCGCTCGGAGGTGCAGGTGTGACCTACTTGGTGCGCGCCTTGAGCGGGGATGGAGCCGAGGTGGGTCCGCTGATCGCTTTAAAGTTGCTGTTCGCGTCGCGGGATCATGGGGCCTATTTGCGTCGCTTGTCCACAGAAGCTCAGATTCTTCAGACTCTCCATCATCCAAACATTGTGGAGTACCTTGGCTTCGTTCATCGGACGGGTCAGTCACCCTATTTGTTGACTCGGTATGAAGAAGGGGGAAGCCTGCTTGACCACATGAAGCGAGTTGGAACCCTTTCGGTACGAGAGGCGGCCGCAGTGGGAAGACAGGTCTGTTTGGCTCTCGAGAAAGGCCACGCGAAGGGCATCATTCATCGGGACTTGAAGCCCGAAAACTTACTGCTGACACAGGTGGTTCCGAACGGAGAGGTGCCCATCATTCGGGTGGCTGACTTTGGCATCGCAAAGGTCGCGGGCGGGCTTGGAGCCGGCCTGACCCGGGCCGGACATTTTGTGGGCACACCTCAATATGCTGCGCCCGAGCAGTTTCTTGGGGAGCCGGCATCGGACAAGGCAGATGTGTATTCGCTGGGCGCCGTCATGATCTACTTGATGACGGGGCGCGTTGTCGTGGCAAACATTCATACGCTCGACCCTGAGGATGGCTACGCCGAGCTCGTCGATGCCTTGCCTCCTTCGGTTCTTCGACCGACAGATTCCGAGGAAACCTGCGCTCAGATGAATGAAATCCTGGCATTGGCCATGGCGTTGAACCCTGTGGATCGATGCAGTGTTTCAAGCTTAGAGGACCGGCTGGGTGATTTGCTTGAAGTCGATGGTGGATCGACTCAATCGTACCAGACTGAAATCGACTCCGTTGGGTTGGGTGCGATGTTTCCGGAGGGTGACGATCCTTCCCTTCAAACAATGAGGCAGCGCACGGTAGTGGCGCCAACCACATCAACCATTTCACCCACCGTAGTGGATGATGGGGCGCCACCCGTGGCGTCAAAAGGGCTGAAGTTTCGATTGGCGGGGGTGGGGGTATCGGTCGCAGTGCTTGGGTTCATGTTGGTGTTCTGGTTTGCACCGTGGGCGTTGGATGGCATCCCTGTCCTGGCATCGACTCCGGTGGCCGGTGATGCCGCTGCAAAGAGAGCTGCAAACCAGGCATATATTTTGAATCGACCCGCCATTCGTAAGAAGTGTGCTGGTGTGGAAGGCACGTACGCCACGCTGGACATCGTGGTGGACAGGGACGGAGATATTCGTTGGTCGAGGGTGGTCGAGTCCGAAGTGGAAAGCGCCGCTTGTTTCGCTGCCAAGCTGCGGGGCGAAAGTTCTGGTGAAAAACTCAAGAAAGCGGCTAAGGTTCGCCTTCGTTTGCGCCTCTGAGTTAGCCCACTATCCACGGAGAAAGCATGTCTGAAATTCGTCCATTCCGAGGTGTCCGACCGCTTGATGAGATGGCTGCACGCATCATTGCACCCCCGTATGATGTGTTGTCTGAGGATGAGGCCAGGGCCATCGCGGGTCCGAACCCCAGTAGTTTCCTCCATGTCACCCGTCCCGAGGTGGATCTGCCCAAAGGCAGCGATGCACATGCACCCGCCGCCCACGCAAAGGCCCGAGAGAATCTGAACGCCTTTATTGAGAAGGGCTGGATGGTTCAGGACGAGACGCCGTGCTTCTATCTGTACAAGCAGACGTGGAATGGTCGGACACAGACGGGGCTGATGGCTGCGTGCTCGGTCGCTGAGTATGACAACGGACTGATCAAGCGCCATGAGTTGACTCGGCCGGACAAGGAACAGGATCGGGTTGAGAATATGGATGCCCTGGATGCCCAACCAGGCTTGGTGTTTCTTGCATACCGAGACAGCTCGGATGCGGTCAAGGAGGCGATCAAGATCGCCGGTGCAATCACGCCGGCATGGACGGTGACCACCGATGACTCGGTGGAGCACAGCTTGATAGTGGTCGATGTTCCCCACTTGGTGGAGTCACTGCAGCAAGCCTTTGCATCGGTCGATGCGCTGTACATTGCGGACGGTCACCACCGCTCTGCTGCGGCCAGTCGAGTGAGTGCCGCTCGGTCGGAGTCAGGGAGCAGTGGTCTGTTTCTCGCTGGCCTGTTCCCAGACAGCGAACTTGAGGTTTTGGCGTACAACCGAGTGGTTCGCGATCTCAATGGCCACACCCCGGCTGAGTTCATGGGTAAACTCTCTGAGCATTTTGTGGTGACGCCTGCCTCCACTGCGCGACCGACACGTCGCGGTACGTGGACGATGTACTTAACGGGACAGTGGTTTGAGTTGAATGCACGACAAGGAGTGGTCCCGGAAGACGACCCTGTCGGTTGTCTGGATGTGGCCGTGCTTCAGGACCGGGTGCTGGGTCCGCTTCTCGGTATCGACAATCCACGAACGGACCAGCGCATCGCCTTTGTCGGTGGTATCCGCGGACACAAAGCCTTGTCCAAGCGGGTGGAGCGTGGAGATGGGATGGTGGCATTTCACTTGTACCCAACAGGAATGGATCAGTTGTTTGAGGTGGCGGATGCCGACAAGCTGATGCCGCCCAAGAGCACCTGGTTTGAACCGAAGCTTCGGGGCGGAGTCGTCCTCCACTCCATCGGTTAAAAATACCCAGTCCTGCTACGATGGGGTGGTGCGACCCTCTCAACCCCAGCCCCCGACTGCTCTTGACTGGGTGAGCCGCGTCGAGCGGCGCGTTCGGTCCATCAGCGAGCGAGCCATGCGGGTAGCGGTATTGCGGGAGATGCTCGCCGAACTGGATGCAGAGCATGTTGTGAGTGCGTTGGGGTTGTTGTTCGACAGAGCCCAGGGCGGACACGCCGATGCTCGGCGTGTGCTCCAGGAGCTCGCGCTGCAGGCTGATTTATTTCTGGCAGTACCGTATCCAGTTCGTACAGTGGCCTACACAAGAGCGCTGAAAGCGGGCCGGAACAACGTGGCGCAGATGTTGTTGGTGGGAGGCCAGAGTGGAAACCGAAAGATTGGTGAAGCACACATAGCGAATGACTATGTCTCTCTGTCCGTTGGGGAACGATGCACCCAGGCCCGCAGTCGAGACCGGTTTAAGTTGGACCGATTGCTTCACGATCGCGATTACCGTGTGATTCGATTGTTGTTGGAGAATTCGGTGCTCGTTGAGCGGGATGTGGTGAAGATCGCCGCAATGCGCCCCACCCGTTCGGAGATTCTCATGGAGATCGCATCACACCGGAAGTGGGCGAGTCGGTATTCGGTGCGAAAGGCCTTGAGCTGCAATCCCCATACGCCTCCCTCTGTGGCCCGAAGACTCCTTCCGACTTTACTCAAGCAGGACCTGCTGACCGTAGTAGAGACTGGGGGGATTCCTGCTGATATTCGGGCCCAGGCAAGCCAGCTTATGGGGTCCAGTCAGGAGGGCTGAGGGGTGCTCAGGCGCTCTCGTCTTTGGTCATGACTTCCTCGGCATCCTCGGCATCGTCACCATTCTCTGCAGCAGCCGCTTCGCTGGCCTCGTCGATGGCCTTGGGGGCCTGGGCTTCGTCATCGCCTGGAGTGACATCAAAGAGTTCTTCATCATCACCCTTGTTGTTCAATCCTTCCTTGAAGGCTTTGACCCCTTTGCCCATCTGACCGAGCACCTTTGGCAGTTTTCCTGCTCCAAAGAGGATCAACACGATCGCCAAGACGACAATGAGTTCTAAAGGGCCGGGCATTCCAACTGCGGTGGTGAACATGAATCCAGTTTAGCTCTTGTGGCTTTCAGAGTCGAGTGCTGGTGATCCTGTTGGGTGCCAGAGACCATGCTCAGTGACCCATCCGTCGATGAGGGTCGCTGGGGTCACATCGAAGGCGGGGTTCCATGTGTCGACCCCGGTTGGGGCAATCTGAACGCCTGCAAGAGTGTGCACCTCATGAGCGGGGCGTTGCTCGATGGGGATGTCCGCACCCGTGGCCGTATTGGGGTCGAGGGTGGACATGGGCATGGCCACATAGAAAGGAATCTGGTGATGGGACGCCAGTACAGCGAGGCTGTAGGTACCGATCTTATTGGCAGTGTCTCCATTTATCGCCACCCGATCGCAGCCCACAACGACCGCGTTTACCTTGCCTGTGGCCATTAAAGCTCCCGCCATGCCGTCGGTGATCAGTGTGGCCACAATGCCATCAGCCACGCACTCGGTTGCGGTCAGGCGCGCCCCTTGCAGGTATGGGCGCGTCTCAAGCACGTAGACATGAACGGATCGCCCAAGTTCAATCGCGCTTCGGACCATTCCAAGTGCTGTACCCTGCCCGCCAGTGGCCAGTCCTCCGGTGTTGCAGATGGTGAGTACACCGCCGCTGAGTAGGTGGGCACCATGGCCACCCAATGCAGTGCAAATGGCCTTGTCCTCCTCGTGGATCTCGATGGCCATGGCTTCGACTTCTATGTCTGGTAGAGCCGCCATTCTGTCCATTGCCCAGGCTAAGTTCACGGCCGTGGGGCGCGCCACTCTCAGGGTGTGGGCAGCTGTTTCTCTGTCGGCACCTTGTTGAATCGCGAGCGCCAATCCGTACGCCGCTGTGATGGCGATGGCCGGAGCCCCTCGGACCACCATATCGGTGATGGCCTGGGCGACTTCCGACCATTCACGAATCGTGAGCCACACCATTTCGTTGGGCAGTCGGCGTTGATCGAGAAGGTGGAGGGACTCTCCATCCCAGCGAATGCTCTCCACTAAATGACCTGTTTACCATTCTGAATGACTACTTTCGCGCCGAATGAGCCCATGTGTTGTACGAGGCTCTCCACGGTTGCGGGTTCACCCGGAGGCGGCGCAAAAAGGGCAATGCTTGCCACCGAGCCTTTACCGAGCCAGCCGTGGCGTGGCAGGTCCAAGGCCTTCGCAGCATTGCGGGTGATTCCGAGAATTGCTTCCTCGATGGTGAGGCCTTGGATTAGACACGCCAATGTAGCGACGGTCCAGATGTCATGGATCGGAGACGAGCCGGGATTGAGGTCGGTTCCGATCGCGATTGGAATGCCCGCTGCTCGAAAGGCGTCCACTGGTGGGGCGGTGTCTTTCAGATACAACTGGGCTCCTGGCAGCAATACAGCAACGGTTCCAGCATCGGCCATGGCAGCAATACCGGCATCGTCGATGCGCTCTAAGTGATCAAGGCAGATGGCACCGAGCTTCGCGGCGGCTTCTGCAATGCCGGTGTGGGTCACCTGTTCCGCGTGAGCCCGGACCTTCAAGCCGTGGGCTTTCCCAGCCTTCAGAATGGCAACGGCTTCATCCTTGTTGAATGCTCCGCGGTCGCAGTACACGTCCACGAAGTCTGCGAGCGGAGCACAGACTGGCAGCTGTTCTTCGATGATTTGACGGACATAGGCATCGCGGTTGGAGCGATACTCTCTGGGGATGGTGTGGCCGCCCAGGTAAGTACGAACGATGTCTGGGACACTTGGCATGCTACGCATTGCGGAGAGCATTCTTCGCTCGGTGGCAACCTCGAGGCCGTAGCCGCTCTTGGTTTCCACGGTCGTCACGCCCCGATCACGCATGTGGCGGAGCCGAGCATCCAGGCAGGCACTCATGGCCTCCACGGAGGCCTCTCGGGTGGCGTCCACTGTGGACAAGATTCCACCGCCGGACTCTAATATGTCGGCATAGTCCTCCCCAGCCAAGCGACGTGCAAACTCATTGGATCTTGAGCCTGCCCATATCCCGTGTGTGTGTGGGTCGATGAGGCCAGGAAGACCGACAAGGCCGGTGCCGTGAATGATGGTGCTTGCCTCCGGCGCATCCTTCGAGGGACCGATCCAAGCCACATTATTTTTGTATGTAGCAATGGAGGCATGCTCAATGAGTCCAAGGCCTTCGCGGCCTGGATCCATCGTATAGAGTCGGCGTATACCGTGGATGAGTGTGTCGACCTTCACGAAACCTCCTGCACAATGGGGTACCGACGGGCTATCCTTCTAATCCAAGAAAGCTTGGTTAGGAGGAGCATTGTTGTTCGGCATGTGGATGCTGGCTGCTTGTGGACTGGACCCCATGGGGTATGACCCCAACGGTGGGCTGGACACAGACGTTGATCGGGGGGACCCAACGGTGAGCTTTGTGTACCCCTCGGACGACGATGACATCGTCTTATTGTATTCAGGTCACGGCGGAAATCGCATCAATCAACGGGACGAGATCGTTTCTGTTTGGGAAGAAGATGGGTGGACGGTCGAGACAATAGAGGAGTGGCCCACAGACTTCGAAGGGGTTCGCCTTGTGCTCATGACCAATGTTGGCAATCGAGAATCGGGCGGTACTTTCAGCGAGAGCGAGGCGGACTTGATGGCCAGTGCACTCGAGACGGGTACCCGCTTTGTATTTGCACAACGGACAGAGGCCTGTGGCTCTACTGCAGTCTTCAGTCTGCTGAACTATGGGTTTGATGCTCCGGTCAATTTTCAGGGCGGGGCGCTGGATGTGGGCGGCCCAGCGGTCTTTGACTCCCTCAACGGTGAGACTCAGCCCATGGGGGGGGTCAGTTCCCTTGAGTTGATGGCCCCATGTCTAATCAACTCAGATTCTCCCGATCAGGCATTGGCCAGCAACAGCGATGGCGACATCGTTGTTGCGAGCTTCCGTCCTGGCGATGCCGGAGATATTGTGCTGGTGGGTGACATGATGGTGTTCTCTGATAATTCTCAGGAACACACGGGCAACCAGACCTTCGCCAGGAACCTAGCGGCTGTTCGACCCTGAGGGTGGCATCATGTGGTCTCGGTATTGCCACTGTTAAATCGGGTGGCATCTCGCACTCGGAGCTTGGTCATTACCCGTTCGAAGGCAGCCTCCATGTCGACGTTCTGCTGGTTTGCCATGCACAAGACTAGCCAGAGCACATCGGCGAGTTCATCCTCGACGCTGCTCGTGGGTTCCGTGGCCTTTTTCTTTTTCGCACCAAATTGATGATTGTATTCTCGCGCCAATTCACCGACCTCTTCGGTGAGCCGGGCCAGCAAACTCATCTCATCCCAGTACCCGCCGTTCTGTTTTATCCATTGATCGATGGCTGACTGCAGCCCACTTAAAGTCATATCAGACATGATTGCTTTCCTCTGAGGTGCTGTATCCCCTTGGCGGCAGGCCATCGCCTCGTTAGCAGAGCCACTACGGAGGTGGCAGTGGCCGCAGACGATCTGATCGATATGGAAGGCACCATTGAAGAGGTTTACCCTGGTGGGACCTTTTTGGTGGGGACTGAGCATGGCAACAAAGTGCAAGCCCACCTTGCCGGTAAGCTTCGGCGATACCGCATTCGTGTGGTGTTGGGTGACAAAGTCACCGTGGCGGTGAGCCCGTACGACCTCACAAAGGGTCGGATTACCTTCCGCCACAAGTAGTCACTCCACAAGGTCTGAGGTGCTTTGGTGCCTGGATCATTCTTAGTCCATGGCTGGTGTTCCATCCTTGGAGGATAGGGGTGCGTCTGAGACCGGCAGTAAAGGCCTGGCGGTGGTGATCTGTTCCATGCGCGTGGTGCGTTTAGATCTGGCTATTGCACCGCTAAAAACAAAAAAAAGCGTCCGACACGACGTGGCGGACGCTTCTTCGGCCGAAGCCATCGATGCTTAGAGCTCGGAGAAAGTTCCGCCATTCTCGGTGCATTCGGTGGGATCCGCTCCGGCAACGTAGGTGTAAATGGTGATTTCCGTACCCGCGACGGGGTTGCCGTCTTCATCTCCTCCCATGAGTACTCCTTCGCATTGGTTCAGGGCACCAGCGGGGCAGCCGTCCGGAGCGTAGGTG
>CAWVVG010000036.1:0-15621 GCA_963932775.1 uncultured bacterium | reverse complement strand
GACACCAATTGACCCGCCGCTACATTGACGTGGGCAGCCTCGACCTTCTTATGATGCGGGCCAATCCCCTCACCCCCACCGTACTCAACCTGGCACTGATGGCTCAAGAACGGGGAGTCCGGGTTGTAAACGACCCCACCGGCATCGCACTCACGCGATCCAAGACGTGGCTGGCCTCCTTGACCGATGTTCCCCGCCCTCGAACCCTGGTGACAACAGACACCAACGCGGCGCGCGCCTTTGCCGAAAAACAGCCCCATGGCGTGGTGCTAAAGCCTGCCTATGGATCGGGCGGCCGGGGCGTACAGCTCGTCCGTTCACCCAACAAGATCAACCGGGTCATGGCCGACATTATGATCGGACACCCAGGACCCGTCGTCGTCCAGAACTACCTCCCAGAAGCCGATAATGGCGAGAAGCGGCTGTTTTGGGTCGATGGCCAAATCGTGGGTGGATATCTACGGCAGCGTGCTCCTGGGTCCTTCTTGCACAACCTCCAACGGGGCGGGCAACCCCAACCCACCGAGGTTCTTGATACCGATATGGCCATCGTTTCCGCCATCACACCCCACCTAAGAAAAGCCGGCATTGTCATCGCGGGACTCGACATCATCGGAAGCGCGTTAGTGGAATGCAACACGCTCAATCCGGGCGGAATTCATTACGCAGAGTCATTCCGCAACACCGATGGTCCAACCATCGCGGAAGAAACTCTACAAATTATCACAAGAACCTGGAACCAGGCGGAGGCAATACGCGCATGAGTCGTCGGACCGATAACGAAGACTATTCGTCAGCATTGGGTACCCTTACCCGCAAGCAAGTCCAAGATGCCATCCGGCGAGGAAACTCGTTGGTGCGGGCAGACATTCGAGGGGTTGACCTCAACGGCATCTGCTTTGAGAATGTCGATCTCACAGGAGCCAAGCTCGCGGAGTCCAACCTCAGCCAGTGCAACTTTGTGGGCGCAAACCTTAGCAATGCCAGCATGTGGCACGCCAACCTGAAGGACGCCTGCTTCGACAAAGCGACCATGGAAGGCACGGACCTGGACTTCGCCTACCTCGATGGGTGCACCCTTAAGGGAGCCAGAATCAAGAAGGCCATCTTTCCCCTGGCTCGCATCTCCATGGATGAGATCCTGGACGCGGTAAAAACGGGCCAGCGTCTGCGCATGAGCTCACCCGGACACGACTGAGACTGCCATGCCCGAAGCCCCGAACCTTATCCGGCGGTTTCACGCAGGGGAATCCAACGCATTCGCTGAGCTGGTCTCCACACACCAGGACGATCTGTACACCCTGTGTCTCCGGGCCGTTGGTCTCGACAAGGCAGAAGCCTTAGCCGAGACCGTACTGCTTGCTGCGCACCAGGCGCTGCATCGGCTGGACCCAGACACACACCTCTACAACTGGTTGATGCAGCTTACAGTGGAGCACATTCAGGCCACAAGCCCACTCGAGTGTGGCCCAAACGACGGCTTAGAAGAAGGCTCTGCCACCATTCAGACACTGCTCGATGATCTTGACTTGCACTTTCGCGTCGCGGTGATCATGCGGGACATCATTCGCCTGCCAGAGAGCCAAATCGCGGAGATACTGGAGCTGCCCCTGGGTACCGTTCGGAGCCGAATCCACCGGGCCCGCCTAACCATGGCACGGGGCATCGCTCCCATCATGGATAACGTCTGATGGAAAGCTTCTTCGCAAGAAATCGACTGTCGGCCTACCTCGACCGCACCCTCCCCAAGGGCGAAGCTGAAGCCATCGCCGAGGCGATCGCACGGGACATCGCTCTGAGCGCGGATGTCCAGGCCATGCAGAAGACCCTCAGTCTGATGCACACCTGTGGGCGGGCGCCTGCACCCACCGGATTTAGTGCCCGCACCATGGCATCCATTGCCACCCAGCCCGTGCCGGGCAGCCAGGTCGCTTGGCTCCAACGCCGAATGGCCCGTATGCCGACCGAATTGTTGGCCCTGGCCGGTGCCATGGCCGTCATATTGGTCGCAATCAATCGCGCAAACGACGGGGCAGACGAGCGACTCGCCTCCAATGAGACCACCATGCAGGCCCCGGCGGTGGCTCCGCAAGACAATGCGAAGACCGTTGAACAGACTTCGGACACTGCCGCTGTGGAACCACCCGAAAATGCCTCCACACCCGCTGTGAAAGCAGTCGCCAAGCCCGCCAAGTCCAACGGTTCGAAGGCCAGAACCCCTGTGCCCAAATCGTTGCCGTATGACCCGGCATCCCCGCTCTCCTACAGAATCCTCCATGGCGGTGACCAGGTTCTCTACGACATCGCAGTTCTTGCCGATGAGACCGGTGGACGGCTGGTGGATGTGCATGGAAAGCTTTTCACGCCCCATTCCCTCAACGAGAGCCGTAGCTTCTCGCAGCTTTATTTGATCACCAATATTGATGAATCGGCCAAGGCCCATGCGATGCTGATCGAGCGCAGCGGCATGGAACCCTACCCCATCAATGGACCCCAGCCGCCCCTGGGCGAGGATGAAACCGTGTTCCTAATCGAGGCGCAGCTGTGACCAACCGACGGACACAACAGTGCTAAATAGCTGAATTCACTGGGGGCACAATCCATGCATTCCGTTCCACAGTGCCCACCCGAATCCAGACCACGACAGATGCCCTCGCGCTCCTAGCTCCCCAAGGGCGCCACTTGGAATACGAGGTACTCCAGGCCCTCTTTCTCGGCGCCGACGGCACCCTGATTCGGCACGCCGTGATTTCCCAGGGAACGGCCGACCAGACCAGCCTGTGCATTCGAACGGTACTGGGGGCCGCCCTCGCGATGGGCGCCCAGGCCATCATCGTTGCCCACAACCATCCCAACGGAAACCCTGATCCGTCGCTGCTGGATATCCGTGCAACATACAAACTGCTGGAAGGCGCCCGCGTGGTTGGACTGACCTTAGTGGATCATCTGGTCCTCACCGCCACCGACCACCGGTCCATGGCAGCGATGGGCATCCTCTCAGAGAGTTCAGCTTGAAGGAGGAACGAAGCCAGGGTTGGTGTACCCCTCCCAGTCGTTGGCCAGCCGGTTCGATTCCGGAGTCACAATGCCCGCGCTCATAATCAGCTTGAAGGCTTCCTCGCTGGTCATATCGAGCTTTCGCAGGTCCTTGGCCGGCACCAGCAAATAGAATCCACTGGTGGGATTCGGGGTCGTTGGTAAGAACACGCTGATCAGTCTGTCGTCCGCACCCTCAACCTTCAAAAACGGGTCCTCATTGGTCACAAATGCCAAGCAGTAAATCCCCCGCCTGGGGTACTCGAGTACCACAACCTGGCGGAAATGCTTCCCTCGGCTGGTGAATACCGTGTTTACTAGCTGCTTAAAACCATTGTAGATACCGGACAAAAGCGGAACCCGTCCCAGGAGTTGCTCATACCACTCCACCACCTTCTGTCCGGCGTAGTACCGCATGGTGAGCCCGGTCAAGGTGACCAAGATCACCGCCAGCAATACACCCAGACCCGGAACGGCAAAGCCCAGATAGGTCTCTGGTCGCAGGGCTTCGGGCAAGAGCTGAATCAGCCCATCGGCGAAGCTCACCAACAGAAAGAAGACCCACGCGGTGATGCCAAGCGGTGCAAGCACCAAGCCACCCGCTAGGAGATCCGATCGAAACCGTGCACCAATACCCTTCTTCATCGCACCCTCCGACGGCTCAACCCGTCATGCCGCACAACCATGCCGTCGGTCGAGCAAAAGAGCAAGTGACCTACCAGGGGAGAACTTCACCATTGGCATGCCAAAAGGTCCCAGAATTTGCCATATTCAGCCCATTGAGGCGGTCCATCAGACCCGCGGCGGCGGCTTGGGCTGAAACCAGCCCACGCCCACCGGTCATCTCGGTCTTCACAAAGCCCGGGTGCAATAAGGCGACCGCGATGCCCCGTTCCTTGAGATCGTGGGCGAGACTCACCCCAGCCATATTTACTGCCACCTTGCTCATCCGGTAGCCGTACTGGCCTCCCGATGTGTTGTCCTCAATGGACCCCATCCGGCTGCTAACAATTCCAATCTTGCTCCCCGGGCCCATCTGGGGCAACAGTGCGTGGCTGACCCGCAGCGGACCCATGGCGTTGACCTCAAACTGCAAGCGAATGGCACCGAAGTCCATGGCCGAGAGGTTCTCACGGCTGAGAATTCCGGCATTGTTGATGAGCAGGTCGATGGGCTGGCCCTCGAGACGACGCACCAAGTGCGCCACAGAGTCCTCGGAGGTGACATCCACGCCTTCCTCTACGGTGACACCCAGTCCACTCAGCTCACCGGAGACACTCCGACAAGCCGCGATGACTTTGTCACCCCGACTGACCAACAGCCGCACCAGCTCAAGGCCGATGCCGCGATTCGCACCGGTCACCAATACAGTCCTGGGCATGGGCCCTCCTCAGTGGGGTTCTTCAGAAACCTCGTTGCGATTCCAGCCAGGAATCTCGATCTCGACTTCCACGCTGCCATCGGGCACACACTGGCAGGCGAGCCTACTCTCGTCCCGCAAGGCTGGAGCAAAGTCGAGCTGGTCTTCTTCTTCTTCAACCGCATCGGGAGCAGAGTCGATGCCTTTGTTGATGTACACATGGCAGGTCGAGCACGCAACCACCCCTCCGCACACATGGTCGAGTTCAATTCCAGCCGCGAGCAGCAGAGACAGTACACTGCCCTTCTGACCTTCCTCATCCGGCAGCTGTTCCGGGTCTACGTCAATGACTAGCCCAGTGTTTTTTACCCTGAGCTTGTAGGCCTGCTTGGGCGGTGGTGGCGGTTCGGCATCGATGAATGGATTAATTCCCACGGTGTCTCCCGAAGACTGAGAGCGGGACCTAATGTGGTGAAACACCCTTGCCCAAGTCTACATGCTCCCACAGGCCCAAACCCCAAAAAAAGATTGGGCATCTCTCTTTCAACTCAGCAACAAATCGTGCATCATCTCCTCCTATTTCAGCATACACACCACCCACGGAACCGATGGTTCACGGCCAACCTTAAGGAAACATCGAAATGAAACGATTGCCCCTCGCCCTGCTCAGTTCTTTCATATTGACCACACCCGTTCTGGCCGATGATGCCGAAGGTTCGGCCTTGGCTGGTGAGAGTACAGAAGAAGAGGGTGCCGATGAAACAACAGAAGATGGGTTTGATCTGATTGAGCAAGGCAAAAAGTTGCTTGAGACACCCCAGACCGAGAATATCGGAGAGGCCCAGGAGGCCCAGGAGGCCCAGGAGCCTGACGCTACCAAAGAGCCCGCGATCGCTCCTGCGCACAGCAAAAATGAGGTGGTTTGGGGAGGCGTGTACCAGCGTTCAGGCAAGACCATAAAAGCTGGCGAATGGATGGGCATGGCCGGTGGTGGCGCCGTCGTACTAGGAAGCGTACTGCTTGTCAGTGGTGGCGCCAGTGTGATCGGTGGATTTGGCGAGGCTGCCGGAGGAGATGTCTCTGGCGGCTCCAACGATGCTGCATCCGGTATCGGAATGGTATTCTTGGGAATCGGAACCGCCTATGCGGGCATCGCATCCATGGCTATCGGCCCCGCACTGGTCGCCGGTGGCAGCATTCGACAAGCCAAAGCGATTCGCAGCGTCAACCCCGAAGCACCGGCCCCCTTGTTCGGCTATGCCACCTGGGCTCTGTGGGGCCTGGGATTCTCCGGACAGGCCGGGGCTGGCACCGTCCCATTGTTGATCGGCGCCTACGTCACAGGCGGCATCCAGAAAGGCAAGAACCGCTTGAACTGGGACATGGCCACCGCGCAGCGACTGGAACAGTCCAAGTCCACCTTCACCGTGGACCTCGTTCCATACAATTACGAAGGAAGCCGAGGCCTTGCGCTAACCGGAACCTTCTAGGGACAGAGCAGCTTTAGAGCGATGTCCTTGGCCATGCCGCCGTCGACCTCGCCCTTGTGGGCACCCATCAACGCACCCATGACCCGCCCCATGTCTCCAGGACCTGCGGCACCGGACTTGGCAATGGCGGCTTGTACCCAGACGGTCGTGGTCGACTCGTCCGCGAGACTGGGCAGAAATACCTCAAGAATCGCCAATTCCTCACGCTCGATCTCAGCGAGGTCAGGGCGGTCACCTTCCTCATAGGCGGCAATACTCTCTTTTCGCTGTTTCTCGAGCCGGCGAATAATTGCAATGGATTTGTCGTCTGGCAGGGTCTCGGAGCCGTCTGCCTTCAAGGCCTCAATGAATGCCGCACGGATACTCCTCAAAGTACCGAGGCGAACCTTGTCTTTGGCACGCATGGCTTCTTTCATTTGTTGGGTCACGTCATCGATAATAGCCATTGTTGGCCTCCAATTTTAGACCACCTAACTTAATCCCACCCGTTGTCTCAGACGAGACTGCGACTAAGCTTGGGGCATGCCACAACAGAGTCACCGCCCTCGGTCAGCAACCCAGCGCACCGAAACAAGCCCGACATCAAGCAGCACCAACGCCGGACAAGGCAACCAGGCGGCCATCCGTCAGATGTCTGCCCAACAGAACCCAGGACACTTCGCCAAGGCGATGCCCCACGGTGCCTTTGAGAACACCGGCCTGCGACGCGCCGTATTTGGCAAGGCCTTGGGAGCGTTCGAGCTTGCCTACACCGAGGGACGGTCGGAGAGCCCGGTTGTGACCATCATCGACTACGAGCTTCCGAGCCGAATGAAGCGGCTGTGGGTAATCGACCTCGAGGCGAAGCGATTGCTGTACAACGAGTACGTGACCCATGGCCAGGGCTCCGATCGCAACCACGATGGCGTGATGGACTCCGCCAGCAACAAAGACAGCAGCCACCAGTCCAATGTGGGCCTACTGACCACCGCCGAGACCTACTACGGAAGGCACGGCAAGAGTCTGAAGATGGACGGCCAGGAGGCTCAGTTCAACGACAACGCACGGGACCGCCACATTGTGTTCCATGGGGCCTCCTATGCGGACGACAGCTTTGTCGAGGCCAATGGAAAGACCGGGCGCAGTCACGGATGCCCAGCCTTGGACCCCGATGTAAGCGGGGAAATCATCGAGACCATCAAGGGCGGAAAGCTGGTCTTTGCCTATTGGCCCGACCCACAATGGCTTGAACAGTCCCGGTTCCTGAACCCTTCGGACTGAAAACGGGGCCCCCGATCAGTCGGTCTCACCCATGCAAATGATGGCCCGATTCCCTGTCCAGCAGCAAGCGCTGGCACTAAACATTGGGTCCGATGAACTGCCGCAGGTAAACTTCTTGTCGCAGTACTGACAGATTGGCCAGGAGCCTGGCAAGTAGCTCCCGGAGCACTCGGAGAACCGACCGTCCGTTCCGCTGCCTTGAATGGTCCAGCTCATCATATCCGGCAGGGCCGGTGAGCTTCCGTCGTAGATGTCTGCGTCCCCAAGGTCGGTGCCATATCGGTCCGCCACCTGGTCCAATCCGGGCACATAGTCCAGGTAGTCCCGGGCATCCTCATCCGGCGTCGAGTACACAATTTGGAAACCGGAACCGGCAATGCCATTGTCATCCGCGTAAGTGGAGCAGTAGGCATTCGCATCTTCTCGGGTATCGACCCAGGTGGACTCGGAGCTACCGATGAAGGTGCTGGTCACAAACAACACGAAGTTGCGGCTGTATCCACAGTCATCATCGATGATGCCGTTGCAGTCATCATCTACACCGTCGCAGAACTCATATGCACCCGGGTAGGTCTGGTCGTCGTCGTCGTCGCAGTCGGTACTGAGCGTGGAATAGCCAGGAGGCGTGATGCAAGCGGTGGTGGTGCTGGACTCATCGCCAAAGCCATCGTCGTCTCCATCCTCATAGTAAGTGTACGACGGCATGTCTTCATCGATGGTGCCATCGCAGTTGTCATCCACTCCGTTGCAGGCCTCTACCTCACCCGGGTTCACACTCGAGTCACCATCGTCGCAGTCTGAGGTGTCCACCACATGACCAGCGGGTGGAATGCACGCGGTCACAATCGGGCCGGAAGCATCGCCGTAGCCGTCACCATCATCGTCGGGCACGAAGTCCGTGAAGCTGATTTCTTCATCTACGACACCGTCACAGTCGTTGTCGATATCGTCGCAAAGCTCAGCTAGGCCCGGGTTGGCCCAGTACTCGCCGTCATCGCAGTCGCCTCCCACACCCGCGTAGCCAGACAATGCCATGCAGGACACGATGGTGCTGAGCATGTCGCCATAACCATCACCATCGGCGTCTAAATAATACGTGCTGAGCTCGAAGCCCTCGTCTACAGCACCGTTGCAGTCATCATCGATGTCATTGCAGTACTCCTCGGCATCCGGGTGAATGGAGCCGTTGTGGTCGTTGCAGTCTTCGTCGTTGTCGACAAAGCCGCCGGGCATGGCGCAGGACTCTACGGTGATGACTGGGTCCCCGAAGCCGTCGCCGTCGTAGTCCCGATACCAAGTGAGGCCATCGTGTGCGGAGTCCTCATCGATGCTTCCGTTGCAGTCGTTGTCGATGCCGTCGCAGCTCTCGATTCCGTATGGATTCACGTAGGCGTTGGAGTCATCGCAGTCTGAGGTGTCCGTGGTGTACCCATCGGGTGCAGAGCAGGCCTCAATGGTGCCATCGATGGTACCGAAGCCGTCGCCGTCTTCATCGGCATAAAACACGCTCGGGTCTACCGGGTCCGGTCCGTCGATCTCCCCATCGCAGTCATTGTCGAGTTCGTCGCAGACCTCCACAGCATCCGGGTTGATCGCGGGATCGGAGTCATCGCAGTCCCCTCCCCGACTGATGTATTCGGGCGGCCGTTCGCAATCCTCAATGGCTGCAGACTCATCGCCGTAGGCATCGAGATCCAGGTCCGGGAAGTAGGTGCGAATGAGACCCTCATCGATCTCCCCATCGCAGTTGTTGTCCACGCCATCGCAGCGTTCAAACGCTCCCGGGTTCACCAGCGCCTCATCATCATCGCAATCCACGTCGTCGGTGTATCCGTCGCCATCCGCGTCTACCGCTGAGTCGCCTGGATCGCTGGTATCGTTTCCAATGGGCCCGGTGTCCTCAGACACAGGTCCATCACCCGGACCCGCGTCCGGCTTGGGGGTAGAGCCACAGCCCATCCAGAGAGTACAAAAAAGAGGCATCAGACACGCGCGCATATTGGCTCCTCTCGACCCATTCGAGGCAATGGTGCAGCGTACCACCGGCAGCTGCCCTGTGGGAACATGAATCCTGACATATGAGTTTCTCCGCCCGCGAGGCCGCGATGTTTGCCGAACTGGGTGGCCCACGACTCGGATAAACCTATGCTCGAACGTCGACTACCGGCGAGCAAAATGATTTTCCGAACAAATCAACCCTGGCGCCACACGGGACGTGGATATTCATCGCTCAAGCGATGCCCACGATCACCCCATCCTCCACCTCGATCTTCTCCGCCTGCGGCACCCTTGGTAAACCCGGCATGCGCATCATGTCACCGGTCATCACCACCAAAAACCCGGCACCCGTGTTCACGATTAGCCGCTTCACGTTGAGGTCAAAGCCCTCCGGTCGGCCCCGAAGACGAGGGTTGTCTGACAACGAGCTCTGGGTCTTGGCGATACAGATGGGCAGCCCTGCAAACCCGAGCCGCTCGATGTCCGCCAGGTCCTTCTTGGCTTGAGCGGAGAGCACCACGGACTTGGCCCCATACATGGCCACCGCAACGGCCTCAATCTTGTCCACGACAGGCTGGTCGAGGGTGTACAGGGGCTTGAACGGGGGTGCAGGCTCATCGGCCAAGGCCAAGACTGCCCGAGCAAGGTCCTCTGCCCCCTCACCGCCCCGTGCGAAGTGATCGCTCAAGGCGTAGGCCACGCCTTGGGACTCACAAAAGCGGGCGATGACCGCGAGTTCTTCTTCTGTGTCCGTATGAAACCGATTGATGGCGACCACCGGACGCTGACCAAAATGCTGAACGTTCTCGATGTGCTTCGCCAGGTTCACCAATCCCCGCTCGACCTTCTGAGGCGACGGGATGGTGAGCTCTCGGCGGGACTTGATGCCACCGTGCACCTTCAGGGCCCGCACCGTCGCCACAAGCACCACGCCCATCACATCGAGGTCCGCACCCCGGCACTTGATGTCGAAGAACTTCTCGGCGCCCAGGTCGCAGCCAAAGCCCGCCTCGGTCACAGTCCAGTCCGCCAAGTGCATGGCCATCTTTGTAGCGATGACCGAGTTGCAGCCGTGGGCGATGTTGGCGAAAGGACCGCCGTGAATCAACACCGGATTGCCCTCGAGGGTCTGCACCAGGTTTGGCATCATTGCGTCTTTAAGCAGGGCCAGCATCGCGCCCGTCACATTCAAGCTGCCAGCGGTCACCGGCTCGCCGGAGCGCGTATAGGCCACCAAGGTTCGGTCGATGCGTGCACGCAGATCGTCCAAGCTCTCGGACAGACACAGCATGGCCATGACCTCACTGGCCGCGGTAATGTCAAACCCGCTCTCACGGGGAACCCCTTCGCTGGCACCGCCCATGCCCACCATCACATTGCGCAAGGAACGATCGTTCATGTCCATGACCCGAGGCCATACGACACGCCTGGGCTCAATGTCCAGGGCATTGGTGTGGTGCAGGTGATTGTCGATCGCGGCGGCCAACAGGTTGTGAGCGGAGGTGATGGCGTGGAAGTCACCGGTGAAGTGCAGATTGATACTGTCGGGCGGCAGCACTTGGCTGTATCCACCACCGGTGGCGCCTCCCTTTACGCCCATGCAGGGGCCCAAGCTTGGCTCCCTGAGCGCCAAACAGACCGAAGCGCCCAGCCGAGCCATGGCTTGACCGAGCCCGATGGTGGTGGTCGTCTTGCCTTCTCCCGCCCGGGTGGGCGTAATGGCGGTGACCAGCACCAGCTTCCCGGCGCCTCCATTTCGACGCGGACGGCTCAAGACCGAGAGGTCGACCTTGGCCTTGTCCCGTCCATATGGATGAAGCTCATCGCTTCCGATCCCGAGTCCGGAAGCGATGTCAGCAATGGGGGCCGGAGTCGCGGCGTGGGCGATTTCAACATCAGTGAGCATGGTTATTCCTTGTCCAGTAGATTCATGCTCTTCAGCATTTGACACCGGCCTATTTCGAACGACCACCCATGTCTCAGACACCAACAAAAAAGCCAGTTGAACACCTCAGCTTCCCGTATACTCTTGTGCAATAAGCGTGGGTTTTGAAATGCGACACTTGGTTTTGGTTTGGGGTTTATTGTGGGGCTGCGATGGCCAAAAGGAACCCAACGCACCGGCCGATGCCGACTCTGCATCCAGTGAAGTGACGGGGGACTCCGACGACACCGGTGAAACAGACGCCGATTCTGACGCCGATTCTGACGCCGATTCTGACGCCGATTCTGACGCCGATTCTGACCCCGACGCCACCACTCCTTCCGCCGCCTTGGACGTGGATGCCTTGGCCTTGATCACCACACCCGAGGCCACCCGAAACCACCGCTTCCGCTTCTTTGTGACCTCGACCGATGGCACTGTCGAGCGGATCGACGAGGGTGTGGAGTGGAGCCTAAACGATGTGCACGTCGGCTCAATCGATGAAAACGGCATGTTCACCACCAGCCCAAGCAGAGGCGGCCGGCTGGAGGTTATCGGTCGCTATGAGGGCCTGGTGGCCATGGCCGAGATCACGGTCAAGTACAAGGCGAGCTTCGTGCCCGAGGGCTTCGATATCAGCGTGTTTGATGGGTTCGAGGTCCGCGAGAGTGGTACCGGCATGACCTACCCCTCCGATGGCATCGTGGTTCCCAAAAACCAGCCAGCCATTCACTTTCAATGGGAAAACCTCGGTGCAGGCGCCTACCGACTGAGGTTCGAATCCGAAGTGACCGAGCTCACCATCTACTCGACCGAACTCAGCTGGATCTCCGACTCCGACCTCTGGCCCGTCATCGGAGAGTCAAATGCCGGACTCACCATCACCAGCACCCTATCCGCACGCATAGGAGAGCAGGTCACCGTCAAAGACTCCCAGTCCATGTCGGTCCAAGACCTGGAGGCCACAGGATCCATCATCTACTGGACACCCACGGCACAAGGGCTGATGGAGATCCCCTATGGCGAAGCCGCGCGCAGCTTCCTCACCATTACAGAGACCGGACACTGCGTGGGCTGCCACGCGATTTCATCCGAAGGCATGGTGGCCTTCGTCTACGACAGCTCGTCGAGCCCCCTGGGCATGAAGACCATCGACGGCCTCGTCGATGTCATTCCTTACGACACCGCGGGCAATGCCAACTACAAGACGTTCTCCCCGGACGGCAGCATGCTGCTCACCAATTTAGACGGCGTGCTGAGCCTGTTTGACGGCATCACGGGTGCCTACTTATCCAGCCCCACCATCGACAATGCCACCTGGGTAAACAACATGGACTGGGCTCCGGACGATAGCTACCTGGTCTTCATCGACTCCCCATCGGCGGCCCACGACCTCACCTTCTCCGGCGGCACAATCAAGCGGGCAGAGCACTTGGGCGGTGGCGCATTCGGTCCGGCCGAGGACATCGCCAGCGTGGCCGACTTGGACCCCACCTACGGCTTCACAACGATCTACTACCCGGCCGTCTCCCCCGACAGCCGCTGGGTGATGTTCAACGCATCCACCGGCGACACCTACGATGACCCGGATGCCACCTTGTTTGTGGTGCCCATCGAGGGCGGTACCCCCATCGAACTGGCAAAAGCCAACATCACCGCATCCATGGGCAACTCCCTGCCCAAGTGGGCCCCTGCCACCGCGGGCGACGACGTGTGGTGGTTTGCCTTCGCTTCCCGCCGACTCTATGGAAGCATTACCAGCGGAAACCACCAGATCTGGCTCTCGAGCTTTGACCCCACCAAAGCGGTCACCGGCGACGACCCAAGCTCGGTCGCAATCTGGCTCTCCAACCAAGACTCTGCCCACAGCAACCACATTCCCCTGTGGGTCGAATAGGTCTGCACCCTCAGCGTCGAACCCACATGTTCAGGTGTCGGCCCTCAATGGGCACGCTGACCGAACGATAGTGGTCCAGAAAATCCTCTGGAAAGCCGGGCTCGGTTTCGAGCGTCCAGGCCCGGATGGTGAACACCTTGTCTTCGGGAAGATACAGGTCGGGCGCTCGCCCAAAGACATAGGCGGGGTTGGTCTTTTCGTGTCCGGCCATTCCCTGCCCCATCGAGGTCACTTTCGTGCGCGCGATGGTTCGGTCGGTGAGCCCCCACATATCGATGGTCCGTCGGTTGGCGTAAAAAGGAATGACCCCAGCAGAATGGATGGCCAAGACCGCGTCGGTGGGCGTGTGAGCTGCAATCCAGTCTCCCACGAGCTTCCGAGCCTCGAGATTGGCGTGGCGTTCGAGCCCATGGATCTTGGCCTGTTGATATCGTGCATTGGACGCCCACCCGGTACACACGATGGCTGAAAGCCCAAAGATTAACCGACCCGTGGGCGGGCTCCGAACGATGCGCTCGACCGCACACTGAGCCAGTACCGCCAGCATGGGAAGCACTGGAATAATGAAGCGCCCGGTGGGCTTAAAGTCACCGCCCACACCAATCACGTAGCTCAGATACAGCCCCACAATGGTCACGAGAGGAAGGGTGTCCGCCCGCTTTCGGCCCCACCAGGCGCCCAACAAGCCCAGAGACCATACGGTCGGATGACTGACCATGTGCGTCCACAGATAGGCCAGACCCCTCGCCACCGGGAAGCCGCCGGTCTTGGCGTAGAATGTGTTGGGCAGCGGGTCGCCATAGGTCATCAACCGCCATGCGGTAAGCAGCGCCAAGCAGAGCACGATGGGGATCGATTCGCGAAGACCGAGTCTGAGCTGCGGCATAGCCCGGCCGTCGAGCCAAGCCCGGAGCAGGAGTCCCACTTGAAGAAAGCCCCACAGGAGCACTCCCTCTGGCCGGGTGAGTGCGGCCAAGACAAACCAGTGCGCGCCGCCCCACCGCCCACCGTGCAAGGCTGCTGATGTGCCGAGGGTGACCAGCCAGACAAAGAGTGCTGTCTCCAGGCCCTCGACGCTCTCGAGAATAAACTGAGCATCCAGGGCAACGAGCAAGGGCGCGGCGATGAGTGCGATGGAGCTGACCCCATGTCCTTTTCCCAGCCGCCATGTGGCCACGATGGTGCCCGCCAAGGCCACAAGCCCCATCACAGTCGAACAGATGACGGGCTCCCCACCGAGCGCCATCGCACCCGCGAGCATCAGGGTCCAGAGAAGGTTGGTGTAGCCCTCCACCCACTCGCCCACATTGAAGACCAGCCCATGTCCTTGGGTCAGGTGCTCGGCATAGCGAAACGAGATGAACGCGTCGTCTTGGGTCACCGCACCAAAGGACAGCCCCACCGCCACAGCCATGGCCGCAATGAGCCACACCATATGAGCGGGCCGAACCGATGCTTGTGGCGGATGGCTCAAGATGGCTCAGCGCTCACTGGACCAAGCGAGACTGAGCACGGGCCAAATGGACGGCTTGTCGCTCGGCGACTCAGACACGGAATTGTCTGTGAGGTCGATGGCAGACCACACACCCGCTTTAAGGTGAAAGTTAGTGCGCCCCTCTCGAAGTGTGCGAAGCTCCAGGCCCCCAGAGCCACTGACCATGGGCGTATATCGGGTCGCACAACTGGGCCTCGTGCACATCATAGGGAGGGTGTACTTGACAAGGCCCGTGGAGGTCACAAACGGTGCCAGGTGGCCATCCCCAAAGCGGTGTGTGTAGCCCACGCCCCCGCCACCAATGAACAAAACGGTCGTGCCTACGGTGAGGAAGGCGCCTCCAAACCGATCTTCATCGCTCAGCTTGTAGCTGTACATGCCCATCACACCCAGAGCATCCGTCATCCCAACGGAATGCCGGCTCTCCGCGGCATGGGCAAAGGACGCTGCCAGAATCATGAGCGTTGCAATCATCGGTGGTCTCGCTGTGGCTGTTGGGGGTGTACGTATTTAGCATGTTTGGTCCGTTCAGGGCTGGGCGTAGTAGCCAGAGAGGGTGTAAGCAACGCCGCACCCGCCTGTCTCCACCACCTCGATCGACTCGCCGGCACTTAGCGGCAGTCCTGTGCCAAATGAGTGGGACACCTGTGTTGGGGACGTTCGGTGTGGACGCCCCCAACCGTTGTTGTTCGTAAAGCTAGAATGAAGCTTGAAGGTGCCGAGGACTGCGCCTGTGGAGCTTCGCAGATCCACCTGGGATGAGCACGAGTCGGTAGCCATTGTCAAAACCACATCGGTGATGACCATCTGCTGATCGGCCACGGCCGTCGTTATGGAGTCAGCTGAGCTGGAGACTATCCCGCCATTGGAGAATGCCGGATTGGTCCCCAAGGAGACCGCAGGCCCAGCCGGATAGCCATTGGCGTCCGACGATGCGAGTGAGAAGCCCAGCCCCACAGCGAGTGTAGCGATAAGTCCAAGTTGAAAGCGTGATGTAATCATGGGTACTCCAGGGGGTTGAGGAACCAGCCTACACCATACGGCAGTGCCGGACTGAACGGCCCGATGTGGTGGCCGTAGTGCCAACTGGTGGGTTCCGCAGCCACTTGAACACACCGTGTTCGTTCTTGGTGTAGACTCGGCGTCTATGGAGATTCGATG
>CAWVVG010000035.1:0-15744 GCA_963932775.1 uncultured bacterium | reverse complement strand
AGGCCCAACTCATAGAGAAAACCCCGGACACGCTGCCGTTGCCATTGCCCGTACTTGAAGTAGGCGAGCTCATCGCCGCACTTGAGCACCGCATCAAACGCGTACCGCTGGACCGTAAACCAACTGCACATCTGTGCGATGTCGGACATCGAGCGCACACTCACCATGATCGACGAGAGGGTGATCTGTGGAATCAGCAACAAAGGAAGCGTGCCAACGGCAGCTTCAGAGCTCGTCCAGCTCGCACTCACCAACAAGCCAAGGGACATGCCCACCAAGCCAGTCAGCGTGCCAACGAGCCCAAGTTGCGCCAACGAGTACCCGTAGTCCCCGATGTCTAGAAGCCAAAACAACAACACCGAAAACGCGCCACACTGGGCGGCGGTGAGGGCTCCAAGGACAAGCACCTTGCTGAGCAGGTATGGGACCACACCGACACCCACACGGCGTTCTCGCAGCCAAATCACCCGGTCTGCGATGAGCTCACGGACCGAAGCCGACATGCCAAACCACAGACACGACAAGGCCAGCATGAACATCAACGCCGTGGTGGGCTTGGGAAACACCACCCACATTACCACTGCCAGCAGCGGTGGCTGAGCAGCCAACACGGCCATCCCCGTACGGTCTCGAACCTTGACCTTGGAATACCGGGCCAGTTGTGCCCGTACTTGGGTAAACAGGGAACGCTTGTGAGCCGTCGAATTCGACTCACTGGGTTCCATCACCCCGTCTAAGTCGAACAGACACTCGCGGGTCTCTACATAGGTTCGAGCGGACGCGCTCTCGCGATAGGCAGCCGACCATTCTTCGGGTTCCCGATCGCCGAAGCGATTGAAGACCGCATCAGGGGTAGAGGCCCCAAACCATCGACACGCCTCTCGGGGTGGGCCAAAGAATGCCAGTCGCCCTCCAGGGACTATGACCAACATATGGTCCACCTGGGCCATGATTTCCGGGGTCAGATCGTGGGTCACCAAGAACACGATGCGTCCCCGGTCAGCCAACTGCCGAACCCGACGTGCGATGTCCTGTGATGCCCGGGGATCCAAGCCGCTCGTTGGCTCATCCAAAAATAGCACCTTGGTGCTCTTGGACATCAGCTCTTGCCCCAAGTTCACGCGCTTTCGCTGTCCGCCGGAGATGCCCCGCCGCAGTACATCTCCAATCCGATTCTCGCGAATGTCGCCGAGTTCGAGTTCTTCGACCACCCGGTCGACCTGGAGCCCAACCTCCCGATCATCCAGATCCGCTGAGAGCCGAAGACGACCGGAGAAAAACAAGCTCTCCTCTACACTCAGTTCAGCGTGAACCAGATCATCTTGGGGAACAATCCCCACCAACGAACGATCCGCCTTCAACTGAGGATGGAATGGCTCGCCATCCAACAACACCGCCCCACTGTCCGCAGGTGCCACACCATTGATGGCATTCAGCAGAGTGGTCTTACCGCTTCCGGAGGGCCCGACCACAGCGATGACCTCACCGGAGAACACCGTGAAGCTCACATCGTCAATGAGGGTCACCGCTTCAATCTCGCGCCGGAGGCTGCGCACACTGAGTGAACTAAAGCTCCGGTCGCTCGAGGCCACCAATGACGACGCCCGCACCAACAATGTGTACGCCCCAATCTGGATGCGATCACCCTCTGAGAGAGGTGACGAGCTGACCGGTCGACCGTTTAGAACCGTGGGTCTTCCACTGACCAAGTCTACGACCCGCCATCCACCTGCTTCATGAAGCAACTCCGCATGCCTTGGCGCGACCTGCGGATCAGCCAACAAGACATCGACCCCCATCGACCGACCAATGACCAGACGGGTGCCAACCAAGGGGAAGATCATTTCCCCGGTGGCCATCCGGTCATCATGTTTTTGTAGCAGGGCCGTGACCAACACCCCGTCGACCTCGAGTTCGTCCGCCGCTTCTTCGAGCCGTCGGACCCCCCGGAGAGTGGCGTGCCCATCTGCCGTCGCCACCGCAAAGAGGGAATTTAAGAGTCGAAGGGAAGATGTCGCACCGTATCGCCGGGAGAAGTCGGCCAGGTCGGTGGTGTCATCCCGAGCCCGCAGCGCGTCAGCCGCTTCAGATCCGAACCGACTGGAGAAGGCCCACATCTCATCGTCCCGGAGTCCATCCCGGAACTCAGGAAGGAGGGCCAAATCGATCAACCCAGCAGCCATGGCCTCGGACCATCCACACAGCTCACACAGGGCACTCGACAAAGCTTTACGTTCCCCATCACTGGGACGAACCAAGCCGAGTGTCCGCACCACCAAACGACCGAAGTCCGCAGCAAAGCGGACTTCATTTTCATCGATCCCTTTGCCCCCGAACCCTTCCAGGAACCGGGCCTCCAAGTTGGTGCGATTCATCAGACCCTACTTGTAGGTCACCGCCATGGCCACACCCGCAGTGCCTTGACCGGAGGCCAAAGCCCCGGCATAGACCGCGATGTAGTAGGTGTCGGTGCTTGATGGGGTAAAATTAACCAAGGGCTCGCGGTCGTCGGACTCATCCCGCATCAGCTCCGTGCCATTTGCGTCGTGCAGCACAATGTCGATGTCGTTTGCATTGGCATCACCGCATACCTGGAGTCGGTACTCGTTCCCGGCATACATGGTGACCAGATAGATCCGGTGGTCACCTTCAGCCAAAGTCGCAGTCGTCGCGGTCCGAACGGCCCAACCTTCGTTGTAGCCCTCCCAAATCTTAGTCCTAAGACAAGTGTCCGCTTCTTCTTCGTCTGCGACCGCAACTCCGGCAGCAGTCAATAAGGCAAGAATAGAGATTATACGCATGTCGGCCTCTTAGAGCATCGTGAGCACAGCCGCAGTTGCGCTGTGAATCGTGTGGACATCTTCTTCATCGATCACGGATTTTGCAGTCACTTCCTTGAGCGTGGACAAGGTCTCATTCAATTTAGCGATCACAGCATCGGGCGCCTTGGTGGAACCCTCTCGCTGTACATACTCGATAAAGTAGTCGATCACGTGGGGTTGTTTGAGCAACTTCCCAGCCTCGTCATACTTTCCTTCTTCCTTGATTGCGCCGGCGACCAAGTGGGCCCCCTCCAACCAAGAACCTGCCTTAATGAGTGGAATCACCCACTCCCCGGCCTCATACTTGAGATCTGGGACGAGCACGCCAGAGAGTTCGTCGAACTCCTTGAGTAGATCGTCCCGGCTCCCGGAGCCGCTCGTGATTCGGGCAGCCAGGTCACTGAGAGTCTTGTCGACCTCCTCTCCGGCACCCAGGGCCTTCATGCCCTCTTTGATGCGATTCAGACGAGCCACCTGCTGTTCAGGCGTGGCCGTCTTCACGGTGAGAACGAGGTCAGCCAATACCACCCCGGTCCGCACCGCGATCTGGTCCTTGTTCTCGATGTCCATCTTGATGTCTCGGTCCTTGACCATATCCGCGAGCTGGGCCTCCAAGCCTGCATTGGAGAGTGCCTTCTGCATCTCCGCTGGGCTGGGTACCAAGGCAACCTTCAGTGCCTCCGCTTGCAGGGTAGCTGGATCAAACTTGATGACCTTTTTGGGGGTCGCTTTCGTTTGGGCAGCAGCGTTTGTGGCCTCGGCAGTCACAGCCGGAGCGGGATCGGAATCCCCACAGCCTGTAGCCATCATCGCCAAGAGTAGTGTCCATTTTGGAATCATCGGAATCACTCCGTTTCAATCGTGTTCACGGTTCAGGGAAAAAACGTACGTGGTGAGCCGGTTCAGGGCAAGCCCGATCATGAATTTTCACGAGTTTCAGCTCGGACTGCCGTGATGACAAGGCCTCCGTGATTCGTCTGGTCGCCCGAACACACAATCTTCGGTTGAAGCTCTGATGCCCGAAATAGGCCGAGGAGATCACCGGGGTCACGGCGCATTAGCGGCCAGCCAAGTAAATGTTCCATGAACTTCGCGTCCGTGGTGTTCAGCATGGCGGTTAAGACCAGCAACCCACTGGGAGCGAGGACCGCCTTGACTGCAGCGAGCAAAGGCCCAACCAAACGAGAGGGCAGATGGTCCACCAGCCCGTCGACAATGATCACATCCTGCAGCTCTGATAGCGCCGCCAGACCGGTTTCTCCCACCATCGATAAATCGGAATGAATCATACGCAATGCAACACCAGCGGGCCGAGTCTGCAGCCCAGCATCCACAAACGCGAGCGTCTGCGAGTCTCCATCAATCACTGAAATCTCAGCTCCAGCCTGAACCACACGGGGAAGAATACGAGCGAGCAGTGCGCCACAACCCGGCTGCAGGATCGTGATCTTCGCTGGCCTGTCATCGGGCAGCACGCTCAGTGTCTGCTCAACAGCCTCGATCGTGCGCAGGCGGAGGCCTCTTGAGGTGGGCAGGGAGAGCAAGGTACGATCAATCTGGACACCAAGGGCATCGGTACCCTCCGGCTGGTTCAACAACAAGTGGGCCATAAGGTCCAAGCGTGCCCCGCCCTCAGTTCGCCGATCCAAACCCACAAGACCCGTACGCGAGCGAATCAGTCCCGGCCGCAATTCAGACTGCAGCACCGCACCGGCCTCCCGTGCACGAGGGAGGCTCATGACATTGGATAGCCACGTGTTCACGGAGTCTAAAAGTTGATGGATCGTGGCATCGACGGCCTCTTTCGCCACAGGCTCTTGCTGGGGATCTCCAACCGCTTTGTCGAAGGCGGCCCAAGCTGCCCTGGGTACTGCTGCAATGGCGCGCGCCTCTTCCGCTACCGCAAGTGTCACTCCCCCCTTCACCAAATTGGACGAACGCCGCAAGCCACTTGTTCCCTCGATACCGTTGGACCTCATTCGAGCCGTTACCGCGGTACTCAATGCCGCATAAAACCGGGCACTGAGGGCGACGTCGCTACCCAGCACACGCAACAGGTCGCCTCGGGACCAGTGTCGCACCATGCAGTGATCCACCGCACGAACATCCATCCCGCGGGGCGCTTGATCCATAAAAGACAGCTCCCCGACCATGCGTCCTTCATCCAGAACATAGAGCACCCGTTCAGGGCTCTGACGAGAATCGACGACCTCCAAACGCCCCGACTCCACCATGTATAGATCACCCCCATCCGCCCCACGGCGAAGGAGATGCTCACCGGGCTCGAGGGAAACCACCCTGGCCTCAGCCAAGAGCCGCTCACGGTCTGAACTCACCAAATGTTCAATGAATGCCATGGTACATGCTTAGCCATCGCGCTCCACACAATCCAGTTCTTCGGTTAGGCGGGACCGCACAAGGAGTTTTACATGGAATCGGTAGATACCCTCATCAGCACCCTGCAGGCGGCCCCACACGATAAACGGGACTCCATCAAGAAGGCTCTCCTGGCACTGGCTCTGGGTGACAACGGTTCGACCGTACGGGAACATCTTCAGTCCATCAAGCGGGGTGCACTGCTTGAGCTCCAGTGGGAAATTGAAGACATTCTCGAGGAAAGTGCGCCACCACCAATTGAGCCACCACCTTCAGCAGAACCTCCCAAGGCTCCGCCTGAACCTGAACCCGAACCCGAAGCCGTCGATCCGAATGCACCGTTGACCGCAGCGGATCTCGACTTGGTTTACGATGATCCCCGTGGACTCATGCTGCACAAGAGCAAGGTGGGCGACCGATGGTTTGCCACCCAGGTAGATCCGCAGACAGGACAACCCCAGACCTTTGAACTCCACGCACATGAACTTGAACAACTCAAAACACAACTCCAAGGCAGCCCTAACTGGCGAATTGGAGTCTGAATTTTAGACGCGTACGGACCCGGAGCACCATGACCATTCGACACTTTATTTTTCCCGTCCTGCTACCTCTAAGCATCGCGGCATGCGGCCCCAACCACTTCGTAAAGAAGGGCGACAGCCATCTTGAGGGCCACCGGCCCGATGCAGCCGCGCAGTTTTACCAACAGGCCTTAGACAAAGACCCTTCGCACACTACGGCCCTCCGGGGAATGGCTGCGTCGTACCTCGCCCGCCAGCAGCCGATTCGGGCCATCATCCCAGCCCAACGGGCAGCGAGTGCTGGCGACGCCGTCGCCCAAGAACTCCTGATTCGAGCATTGCTCACCATCGGGCGAGCAGAAGATGCTCTGCGGGCCACAGAGAAGGCGCACAAAGCAGACCCCGAAAGCGCCGTGATCAGGCAACTTCTGGTCGAATCCTTAATTGCCAACGACAAACTCGACCAAGCAGCTGACACCGCCGATGAGAAGCTCATCGACCTTGCAACGCCAAGTGCACGGGCAATCCACACCTGGGCACTGTGTCGCGCCAATAGAATGGATGCTGCGGCCGCAATTGCAGCGGAGGCGGTAGCCATTGCCCCCGATGATGCAGAGATTCAATCTCTCGCCGCCCTGGTCTTCATGAAGAGTAAAGACCAGGTTGAATTTAATCGGGCCCACAAGATGGCACGTGCCCTCCTACCGTCCTCCCCCCAAGAGGCCCTACAGGACGCGGTCTGGTTGTCTGAGCAGGGGGACACAGAAGGTGCGATTCGCGCGCTATCAGCGCTCCTTGGAGCGTACCCACACGAAGGGAAGATCTCTGCTCAACTCGGCCTACTGTTTGCTAAACAAGAAGCCTGGGCTGATGCAGCCAGCGCCCTCGAGATGGCTTTGACCAGCGACCCGTACAAGGGTTCCGCCTCGGTATCTGGCGTCATTCGTATGACGTCGGGAGACAACATCATCGAGGGCCGCCGGCGAGGAGAAGTCCTTCTCATCGCGGAGCGCCTTGGCGACTCCTACCAGGAGATCGGACGATACGACAAAGCCGCGCAGGCTTGGCAAGTCGGCATCAACAGGAGCCCCAAACCCACAAGCGATGCCTACCTGAAGGTGGCCAACGCATGGGAACGAGCTGGAGATGTGGCTCAAATGGGCCAAGCCGCCCAAACTGCAAGCGACCTCGACCCGGCGAACCCAGCAGCCCACTATGCCCTCGCCCGAGCGTTCGATAAGTCCAACAATGCCGAGTGGGCGATCCGTCACGCTAAAAAATCTTGGGCACTGGATCCCAAGCAGGCAGATGTCGCCATTTTACTGGGGTCCCTCTACGAGGCCCGCGGTGAACGACGCGTGGCCCGCGAACTGTACAGAGACGCGCTCCGTCGACACCCTTCGAATGCGATTATCTACGCGGCGTTTGAGCGAGCTGGCGGCACCCGCAGGCGTTGAAACCCTCAGACTGCGAGCCCTGGACTTGCCGCGGTGTTGAGCCGCACCCGACCCCTCTCCTCGAGGCGCTCCAGTACATGCTTCTCCAAGTCTGACAGCTGCCTTGCCGACCAGCCCAAGCGGGAAGCCAGTGTACTAATGTGGCGGGCTTGCTCCACCGAGTATCCGCCATCCGCGACGGCAACATACAAACAAGCAGTCAGGAAAAGTCGCGCATGAAGCCAGAGGGATTCGAATGGTGCGATGGTTCCCGAGCCGTCACCCAAGTCTCCGAGGATATGAACAATTAAAACCGCCTCATCGGGATCAAAGCCTTGCCCATCAATCTGTGCCAAGCGTTCCAATTCTGACTCGAAGCGCAAACGTACCGCATGACGCATGCCCTCTTGAGCCACCCATTTACGCAACCATCCGGCTTGTTTCATCGGGAAATGTACCTCGCTTCGAACAAACCAAGACGCGATGGAAAATTCGAGGCTCCTGTGAGTGTGTGGGCCATTCATAAAACTAATCCCCCACCCATTTCGACAACCCCCAAATTGGGGATCATTCGCAAAGGACTTGTGAGGACCTGTCAAACGCCACGTTTCAACGTTGACACCCCTCAAGGATGGTACCTACTATGGCCACCTGATTCCCCATCACTACTTTGTGTCGCGTGCGCGCGAAAGAGTGATTTGCGAACAAGGAGACTCCCATGGCCAGACTGGGCCCAACGCTGTTCTCAATCTTGGCACTCGGTTTAACGAGCGCCTTTCCCCACTTTCCGTGCACTTCGGCGTGGTCCACAGGCGTCGCCCAAGCGGCAAGCCCAATGGTCGAGCTGGTGAGTGGTGGAGATGTGACGGGCGATGGCGTGACATCGGTTCGCCTCCACATCGTCGCATTCAACTCGGACGGTACTTCAATGAGCGGTGCCTCATTGAAGCTGGCGAGCGCTGGCGGACAGGTCGGTCGAGTATCGATGGTCAAGGCCGGGCTGTACGCAGTCGACTGGACACCTCCAAAAGTCGAAAACTTGAGTGACGTACAACTGACGGTAAAGGGCCGCTCTCCGGATAAGACGTCCATCAGTCAAAGCTGGGCGATCGCGGTACACCCGCCAATGGATCACCAGGTGACCCTCAATGCCAACCCCAGCGAAGTGACCCTGGGACAAGATGGAAGCGCAACGTTGAACATCCAGTTTACCGGAAGCAACAGCCAAAGGCTCACCGATAACGACCTCATCATACACGCCAATTCTGGCGTGGTTAAGAACATCACGCACCTCGGCAATGGTCGATTCGCAGCCTCTTACCAGCCACCTGCACGCTTCTTCCCTCACGTCGCCCTGATCACGGTCGCAGACAAACGCAACCCCAACCGTGCCTACGGATCTCTCGCGATCCCGTTGATTGGAAAGGCAAACTTTCCTGTCGTCGGAGTACCCAACAGCCAAGTCATGGTCCGTATTGACGACCGAGAGTTTGGACCCGTACCCTCTGACGCGAGCGGACGAGTCCAGGTACCTCTCGAGGTTCGCCCAGGCTTTATTGAGGCCCGCGTGATCTCGGTATCCAACGGACAGAAAGCAGAGGAAGCCCTCGACCTGCAAGTGCCGCCAGCCAACCGGGTAGCCATGTTTCCGCTCACCCCAGCGCTGGCATCCGACCCCAACATCTCGATGCCGGTTCGGGCACTGGTCACCACCGCAGATGGACGTCCAGACGAGTCTGCAAAGGTTCAATTCTCTGCGACGGCTGGCACAGTCAGTGATGCAGTACACGAAGGGCGTGGCGTGTACCGCGCCAACCTCACACCACCATTCGGGAACCAACTGAGCGAAATGACCTTGTCGGTCGAAGTTGATGACCTGAAGAGTTCTCAGTTCGCATCACAAAACATCAAGCTTATTCCTGCCCGACCTGGAACCATCGCACTCACACCTGAGCCGGGCTCTCTGCTGACGGGCGCCAAAGGATTCCAGGTCCTCGCGAAGGTTCAATCTACCGATGGAGTGGGAATGGCTGGACGCACTCTGCGATTCCAAGCCAA
Source organism: uncultured bacterium (assembly GCA_963932775.1). Taxonomy (GTDB): domain Bacteria; phylum Myxococcota_A; class UBA796; order UBA796; family UBA796; genus UBA796. The sequence goes on along the minus strand of CAWVVG010000035.1, from coordinate 6,531 downwards.
TGGCGCCAAGATGGTCGGCGCGCCACTCGACCTCGGAAGCGGCGACTACAAGGCTCGGTTCAGCACCACCGGAAACGGTGCTGTTGAAGTCATTGCAACGGCCACAAGCGACGGCTCAGACAACCCCTTCCGAACCTTACTGTTGTTCCCTTCTCGGGAGCGCATGCCCAACGACGGTCTCTCCAGCGCAATGCTGACCATTCTATCTTTGGATGAATATGGATACCCCGTAGGCAATGTACCGGTGGCACTCAAGGTCACTTCGGGCGAAGGCAGCATACCTGCCCAAGCCACGACCGACGGCGCAGGATTGGCCCAGGTCCACTTCACAGCTAGCCGCAAAGCAGGGCTTGCACGCATCGCAGCCACCGCCCATGGTCAGACGGCTATGATCCCAATGCTGCTGGCACCGGAGCAGGTCGCAAAAGGCTATGCGCTCCCTCCAAGCGGCTCCGAAGCGAACATCGCGCTGTATCGGGCCTGGAGCCAGATCATCCGGTCCACTCGACTTGAACGCGAAGGAATGCTCGGCGCACCGATCGACGGATACAGTACCGACAACGTCGTCGGTCCGGTCACCAATATTTCAGCCGTCGCCGAACCCAACCAAATCGCACCGGGCGGCACCATAATCTTGCGCATCAATGCAAAGGATGCGGCAGGCCGCGGCGCAGGCGGACAAGCATTGCAGGTCCTGGCCTCACCGGGCCAGGTAAGCGCAGTGACCGACCAGGGTGGCGGACGCTACACAACAAGCATCACAGCCCCCGCAGGTGTCACTGGCGAAATCAAGGTGTCGATCGTAGCCCCCAGCGTGGGTCTCGCGAGCACACTCGTCCTTCCAATCACGGGTGGGAATTGGGGCTCCGTTGGTATGGCGACCCAACAAGCAAAAAAGACCACACCTAAAAAGAAGAAGACACCGCGCACGGGAAGCCCTTCGCTTCGCGTACAAGGGGGCTTGACCGTGGGTCAGTACCATTACCGGCAAGAACCGACGGTACTGCTCGGACCAATGTATGACTTCCCCATCACTTTTGGCGGGAACGCCACCAAGCCAGCCACCGCACCCGGCATCACACTCGCGGGCGCCGGTGATGTCCCTGGGCTCGAGCAATACCTCAGCGCTCAGGTAAAATTGCGTACCGTCAACTACCGACTGTCATTGCCTGAATTCGCAGAACCAGTCTCCGACTGGTTGACTCATTTTGAGGCCGCCGCGCTCGGAAAGACCGAACTGTTAGAGGTCGGACCGACCACCGTGTATGGTGGCCTTCGCCTGGGACTCGGGTATGACGACTTCCTCGTCTTCAAGCAAGAAGGAAACGCAGACATTCGCACCCTGAGCTACGAGCCGCTCGGCGTCTCCAGCTTGGTCGTTGGCCCCGAAGTTGGATTCGACTATGACCAAACTGTATTCGGCCACGCAGCAGTGAACTTTGGGCTTGCGAACTTCTCGACCTATTACTCGCTGAACTTCGACATGCAGGTCGGGTACCGGTTCATGGACGACTGGTACGGCTTCCTGGGTGCCGATGTCACCCGCCGCTCACTGGCGGTGTACGTCACACCCAAAGGCACCTCACAAGCCCAGCAAGTGGGCCTGTTGAACGATCAGGTGAACCTGTTCACCATGGGAGTCGGTTGGGAGATGTGACTCGTCGCCTCAGCGACGAATCTCAACCCGAATCAACACTACGTCCTCAACCGGTTTGTTGCGAGAGCCTTGCTCCACAGATGCGATGGCCTCGACCACATCGAGATTCTCGCATGTACCAAAGATGGTGTGCTTGCCATTTAGGTGAGTCGGCGTAGCGCGATCGGTGATGAAGAACTGACTGCCATTGGTATTTGGACCGGAGTTGGCCATGGCCAACAGACCCGGGGCATCAAAAATCACGCTCACCGTGGTCTCATCCTCAAACTTGTAGCCAGGACCGCCTCGACCCGTACCTTGGGGATCCCCACCTTGAATCATAAACTTGGGGATGACTCGGTGGAAAATGGTGCCACTGTACAACGGTCCCGTGGCCACCTCACCGCCCTTGGCTGCGTCCTTCCATGGTTTTGTTCCTTCTGCGAGCTGCACAAAGTTGAGCACTGTCTTCGGTGCAACATCCGGCATCAAGTCACAGGCGATGGAGCCGAGAGATGTATGAAACACAGCACCAATCTTGGCCCCAGCATCGATTCCGATCTCTGCGTAGGTGGCGGCCGACTTGAGCACGCTCAACTCTTTCTCAAGCGAACGCACCTTCTTTCCAAGCTTGTCCGCCTGACGATCAGCAGCCTTGTAGTCCGACGTAAGCTTGGACACTTCGTCCTTGAGCGTCTGATTCTCTGCCTCCATCTCCGGGTTTCCACATCCAAACAGGGCCAACATCAACAGGGTATTGCGCATATTCAATCCTCCAGGTGACAGACTGTATCCAGACCTTGGGACATCGGAAAGCCCGTGATACCCGCATTGCTATGAATTGGACTTTATTGACATTGCTATCTGCTTGTTCGACCACATCGGTGGAAGGGCGGGTCATGGATGCAAGCGGCACTCCCATTCAAGGCGCAAAAGTGAGCCTCCAAGCCGGCGACTGCAACACCCTCACCAAAGAAGATGGGCGTTTCGATCTGAAGTGTGATGCCGGCCCATGGAAGATATCCATACGTCACCCGTCTTATTTTTCAAAAACGGAAACAATCGACGTGCCCGATGGAAGCCACCTCGCATTGGCGCACAGTACACTCACACAAGTACCCACCAGCGATGGCCTTCACTTGCTCCGCGATGCCAGCTTTGTTCCGCTGACACCCACGCTCCTCGAACGATCCTCGAACAGCAACGGAGAAGCCAAACGCCGCGACTTTTGTGTGGCTCGAAACAAGAGCGTGCCCAACATCGTGTCGAGCGGCACACTTCGCCTACTGGACCGCACCACCACACCTTGGCGAATGTTCCGTATGGATCCGGCCGGCTGCGCTTACCGCGACTCTCGAAGCCAGGAAGGACGGTGGGTGGTCGAACACCGAGACCGCACGGAGGTCAGCCTCGAGCCCGAGCTTGATGGCAACCGAATCCACGGGGTCAAGGTGGGTCTCGGTAGCTACTTCATTGCAGAGTGGTCCGGATTCTTCGTCCCGACGGCGCCCAAGGCGAGCACCTACAAAGGGTATTGGGTTCAAGTCCAGGACTGACGTTTTAGCCACAGCCAAGGAACCACCCAAGCCACAGAGGGAATGCCTCCTGCGAGCCATGGGCTCAGTTGGCCCTGACTGCCCATACGCCAAGCCACCGCCTCCAACACCACCAGCACTCCGCAGACGGCCATCAAGCGAAGCAGCGGCCGACCCAACTGGGCTGCGTACAAGCCCAGAAGACCGAAGCCCACACAGGCGGGAGTCCGGGCGAGCCTGGCATACCACTCCGTCTGTGCGGCCGGGCTGGCCCAGTCCACCAGCAAGGCCAGGGGTGCCGTACGAGGTGCTTGAAGCAGTGCCGCGTGCGCTGGGATGGGCCGTAGGTCGGTCTTGCCGCCTTCATTGATCAACACCACCAAGCCATCTGCCGTTCTCTGTGGCCCATCCAAAGTCCACACCCACGGCGGCAGGTCGGGTATGAGAATGCCTGGAATCCACCATTCTGCGAGTGCCAAACTGACTCCACCAACGAGCACCCCTAAACCCACCACAATCGGCACCGTTGACCGAACCCCAAGCCCGGAACAAGCCAGAGCCCGAATCTCCCCTCGGACATCCATTTGCATCCAGGCCAAACCCACCGACGCCCCCACCAGCCACGGTGCGAGCCAGACGAGTATTGTGGGTATCTGTTGGGCCATTGTGGATAGAATCACATCGAACCCAGAGGTCGCCTGCTCCACAGAGATGGCCAACGCGACGATGCCTCCACAGAGTCCCGTCACCAATCCGAGGGAACGAAGCATGGGCACCCCAACGGCACGGATCATCATGGCCACCCCCATCGACGCCAAGCCACCCATGTGGTGAGTCCCAGCAAGGCCAGCGGCAGGAGAGCCATGACCGACGGCCCAACTGAGCTCGCAGCATGATCACCAAAGCGTTGAACCACCCACACTGCCAAGGCCACGGCAAGTGTCACCGCTGCTGGCCGCCGGCATTGAGCCCCCAGCGGCAAGCCCAACAACAACAACAAAGGTGCGGCCAGCGGGAGCGTGATTCGCTTGTACAGCGTCAATCGTTCTCTCGAGGCATCCCGGCCCTTCGTCTCCATGGTCGTGATCCGTGCCCAAAGTTCGGCAAAGCTGCGCTCAAAATTGTGCACCCCGATTGGCTTAGATTGTACCGCGACCGTGGCCCTGTCGAATGACATAGACCAGTCCGTGCCCACCTGTACAGCGTGTCCGCGGTCCAGTCTCAGGTGGCCCTCCGATGCCCATGACCAGGACTCGGCCTGGGCCACCCAATCGGGGCCCGCCACAACCAAGCCAGAAGAACTTCCTTCCGGCCCCTGGCCGCTTCGAACCCACAGTCCGCCCATCTCAATGGGCACTCCTGGCTGAAGTTCTACCGTCGAAGCGGCATCGGTGAGTTGTTCCCTGACATGGCCTCGCCCGACCGGTCCAAGCACATGGGTGCACACAGCCACCACGACCGCAACCAAGACCCCCGCCACCAAGCTCCCTGGGATCAGCCGCCGCGGACTCAGCCCTGCACTAGCCAATCCACGGAATTCTCCGCCCTCAGCCCAGAGATGAGCGGATGTCACCGAAGCGAACAGGAGTGCGACCGGAGCCAAAATAGCCAGCGTCTCCGGCAAAATCCAGATCCAGATGGCAGCGATGCCCATTGCGCTCGGAATCACTGGGGATGTGGTGACCATCTGCCCTGTAAGCAGCACCGCTGAGACAACAACCATCGAAAATAGTGACCCGACAAAGGGACGAACCAACGCCCGAAGCCAAGCGACACTCAAAATAGATGGTGGAATCAAGACCAATCTCAATGAATGGGGAAATGGAAGAAATGATGGTCAAACACAGCGTATCCCAACCAAATAGTTGCCGATTCCCCCAACGTAACTATAATGCGCGCGCCAGAAAAGACATTCGAAACGCCCTACGCAAGTAGATCCAGAAACGGAACTAAACACCGTATCGGGCAGTCAAAAGGGAGAGAAAGATGGATTTCAAAGTTGGGGACAAAGCGGTATACCCGGCCCATGGTGTTGGAGTAATCCGAGGCATCGAGACCAAAAATTTCGATGATACACGACAGACCTTCTATGTCCTAAAGATTCTGGACAACGGCATGACCATCATGGTTCCTGTCGAGAATGCGAGTGCTATCGGAATGCGCCCCGTCATTAACCAAATCCAAGTAGAAAAGGTCTACGATGTCCTGCGCGACCGTGACGTCCCGACGGACAACCAGACCTGGAACCGTCGGTATCGCGAATACATGAACAAGATCCAGACCGGCGACCCCATTGAAGTCGGCAAGGTCCTTCGTGATCTCGCGCTTCTACGCGGAGATAAGAACCTGAGCTTCGGCGAGCGCAAGATGTATGACCAAGCCCACGGCTTGTTGGTGCAGGAGCTCTCGGTTGCGAAGGATTGCGACGAAAATGCCATCGTCACTGAAATTGAAGATATCTTCGCCATCTGAAGTCTGAGGAGGCTCCCATTTCCACGAACCGCATTCGACTTCACTTCCCGACCGACCGTTCAATTCACATCGGTGACCTTCGCCTCGCTCTGCTGACCAGCCTGTGGGCATGGAGCAAGAAAGGTACCGTCGTTGCAACCCACGACAACTCAAGCGCGCTCGAAGACCTTGCTTGGCTGGGTGTTGAGCCCGATGAAGTGGTCACAGCCAACGGACCCACAGCTGCGAGTGAACTGGTCGACAAGCTGGTCGAAGAAAACAAGGCCTTCGCATGCTACTGCACTCCGGCAGAGCTGCGTGAGATGCCGACCGCCTCCCGCGAATACATAGAATCGACACTGTACGATGGACGCTGCCGCAGCTTGTCCGCTGACGACCAGAAGGCTCTCGGAAAGGCCGGGCGGAAGCCAAGCATTCGCCTCCGCACCACAGAGAATCCAGGTGAAGGGCTCACAAAGCGCCTCCAGGACCATCTTCCAAAGCGCTTCTACGACTTTGTAATCCGGAAACCCGACGGCAATGTCACTGCAGAAATGTTGGCGGCCTTGCATGACGAGGAATCCAAAACCAGTCACGTCCTCCTTCACCAGGCTGACATTCATCACCTTCACCAACGCATTCTCGTTGCGACCAGTCTGGGGCTGAAATTGCCCCAGTTTACCCTCGTTGCTGGTGTGGCTCAGACCGGTGGAGAAGGCAAGGCTTGGCAGACCGTTGGCCAGCTCCGCGATGCAGGATTTCACCCATCTGCAGTCTTCAACGCACTGCTATCAGCCGGATTTGCCGCTGCCAGTGAGGAACCACTTGGTTCGCAAGCCAAGTCCTTCAAGATTTCAAGCTTGGCCAAGGCCGAGTCGATCATTGACTTGAATGCCCTGGAACGGGCCA
>CAWVVG010000034.1:0-15756 GCA_963932775.1 uncultured bacterium | reverse complement strand
AGGACAGAAGCGATGTGCTGAGCTCCGTTCATGCGAGGCCCTCCTTGGCCATTGATTTGGCGGTCACCTGTTGGCGAATGAAGAATTCACCCGCTTTATAGGAACTTCGAACCAACGGTCCCGATGCGACGTAGCGGAATCCGAGCCCTTCGCCCAACTCTCGGTACCGTTCGAACTGCTCAGGAGTGACGAATTCGTGTACTTTGAGGTGCTTTTCACTGGGGCGAAGGTATTGGCCGAGGGTCAAGAAATCAGTCCCCACTGACCGAAGGTCAGCCATGGCAGTGATCACTTCTTCTTCGGTTTCGCCAAGACCCATCATGATGCTGGACTTCGTCGCCCGTTGTGGGTCTGCGGCCTTGATGGCCTGCAGTACATCGAGACTTTGGCGATACGTGGCACGGGGGTCCCGCACAGAAGGGGTAAGCCGCGTCACGGTCTCAATGTTGTGGGCGATGACCTCCGGTTCGGCATCGATGACCAGCTGTATAAGGTCTGTACGACCCTGAAAGTCTGGAATCAGGACCTCGATCATGGTCGTGGGGCTGGCGGCACGGATGGCTCGAATACAGGCCGCAAAGTGTCCTGCACCCTGGTCGGCCAGGTCGTCTCGATTGACGCTCGTGACGACCACATAGTCGAGGTTCATCGCTGCAATGGTCTCGCCGAGCTTGGTGGGCTCATTCTGATCGAGGGGGGGGCCAATGCGTTTGGTGTTCACAGCGCAGAAGCGGCACCCGCGGGTGCAGATGTCGCTCATCACCATAAATGTCGCTGTGCCACCGCTCCAACACTCACCGATATTGGGGCACTGGGCCTCTTCACATACGGTGTGGAGCCCGCGCTCGCGTGCCTGGCGCTTGATCCAGGTGTAGCGTTCGCCTCCTGGCGCCTTGACTTTCAGCCATGGTGGCTTTCCTTGGTGCATCAACCCCTTCCGTTCTTGGAGGCATTTCCTAACCCAAGCCTACAGCCGGATCGATCTTTTTCAGTCCCCAAGCTCGACTTGAGTGGTGGGCACGGCCTGAGGAGGGTGGCCAGAAGCCCTGGAAGGCGCCATATCGGTCGAACGGTTCGGAGTCCGAGCTGTGAGATTGCAGTTGCCAGCTTGTTCCTTCAGCCAAGTCTTTCGTTCGCCTTTGGCGTATCCGGCCATCCACTCGCAGATGTCGGTAGCATCGGTCCAGAACGTGAAATCGTCTGCTCTTTCAATGAACAGGGGGTTGGCAGCCCAGCCATCTTCAGTCGCTACAAGACCCCGGTCTGAGTTCACGAATTTTCGCATCGCCGTCTTGAGTTGGGCCTGAAGGTTCTTTCTTTTCCACCAACCAAGGGGCGGACTGTCCCGGGTGCCGTCGTACAGGGCGACCCACAGCAAGGGCTCCTGATAGCGACTGACGGTGTCGTGGAAGGAGATGTGGCGCAGCGCCGACCACTCGCCATCGACCTTATACTTTGATCCCCAGAAGAAGCCTGCGCCATCCCACTGATACAAGCCTACATCGACATCATCGGGGCTATCGGGAACATCGTGGCGCAGCAGGTTGTGGAGCACTGCAGCGTTGTGGACATTCAATAAGTACACCAAGCGTTTGTCTTCTTTGGATTCCCTCCAAGTGTCCGAATGTTGGCCGTGCACGCTCGCCCACGCCAAGAATCGATTCAGGTTCTTTTGTTTGCTCTTTAGCTCGGAAAATCGAATGCCTTTCTTTGTTGCGACCTTTTTTAGGTCAGCTGACCAGTCGTTGCTGGGCTCACGGTCGGGTATGGCTGCATCGATTTCAATCCGGTCGGCGCAGCCCGTCAGCACGGCGGCGAACCCAAGAAATATATGAACTAAATGACGGGAAGACATCAGCCTGCCTTATTCGTTTGGAACGGCACATGGCTCACATGATCCACAAAAAAAGCCTCCCCCAGACCGGATTCCTCACCGCAAAAGATGGAGGAGACGCTGAGACGTGTGTGGACTCGGCGGGGGAGACTGATTCTTTCATGGAAACAGTATTACTGCTTCCACAATTAAGGTACGGCAACTGAGCGCGCTTGGCAACGGAAATCTGTCAACGATTTGAAGTTGGGCTCTGGCCAACGACGTCTATGACGTCCATCGTTCTTGACCTGTCAAGAAGTTCCGTGATCGCTGCTGAGAGGTAGTCGGTTCCCCGCACGGCTTGATCGTCTTCGGGCTCCATGCTCAATCCCTCGGTGTCGAGGGTCACCGGTTCGTTGGCTGGGTGTGCCGCCCATTGCCGAAGGTCTCCGTGAATGGCTTGCATATATTTTGGGGCAGGGTGCAGGCGGGTCCAAGCCACGCCAGCGGTTTGCATGGCGGCAACCATGGCGATGATGTGCACAGGTGTGGGGAGGTCATTGAGCACATGGTCCACTGCTGTACCGGTAGAGATGCCGCCCAGCTTTGGGAAGCGAAGGGCGGCTGAAGCCATTCCCTGGGTAGCCTCTCGCTCTGCCCAAAAGACATGGGCTTCTTCATAATTTGCACGGTTCCCAGGGAGGATGCCGGCGGCCTCTGCAGCGGCCGTCACCCACGGTGACTGGATGTACCGATCACTAAGTGGGTCGGCCACTGAGCCCAGGACCCGTTCTCCGGGTTCGAAAACATCCGACCCGTTGGCATCGATGAACAAGCAACCTCCCGCACGGTCACAGGTTTCATCACCGGCAAAGCCCAGTGGGGTCAGGTCAAAGGGGCAGCTGAGGTGGAGATTATCGTCAAAGTTGCACGTGTCGGTATCAAAGCGTGGATTGGGGTGAACCTTCGTACCAGGCTCACCGAGAATGAACCCAGCTGTGACCGGTGTCTCGAAGGTTGCGATACCACTGAGCACTGGGATGTCGATGTCGGGGTCTCCTGCTGCGGTCCAGACGATGTTTCCGCCATTGGAGAATCCCGCCAATGCGACATGAGGGGCGGAGCCAGTCGGGAGGCGGTTGTTCAGGGTGCAGTCGTCGTCATCGGCTCGTTCGCCGACCGCATACTGGAGAACCCGGGCCAATGCGGATCGCGAGTCAGCGCCTCGGACATCGTCTTCTGGAAAGTCCAGATAGATGGTCGTGAAGCCAAGATTATCCCTGAGTGAAGGCAGTCTCTCGTCCAAAGGGAGGTAGGCGCCTTCCCAGCCTCCATGGACAAAGATCGCAGTGGGCGCCCCTTCGCTGGGATCTGCACTCTGAGGTGGCACGACATGAATGGGTGTGTCACCGAGATCCGCTTGAAACCCAATCTCAGTGCTTTCCCGCCAGTCTTGGCAAGGGGAGTAGGTCTTGTCAGCACAACCCATTGAGGCCAGCAGCCACCACCATCGTTTCATAGCGACAGTGTGCCATGGTGCATCATTCTTCGTTGGATTCCTTGGCGCGTCGACGCCCCAACAGTCCGGCCATGATCGCGATGAACGAGCAGAGATAAGGAAACAACCACCCGCCTTGGCGGTACAGCGTGTTCACCGAATGGAGTCGGATGGGCTTCACGAAAGCGGCCTCTGTGAAGGGCTTGGTCTCGTACCGGATGTCACCATGGGGCTCAACGAGCCAGGAAATTCCGGTGTAGGCGCTGCGAAGCAAAGGCCTGCCCCACTGGACGGCTTGCGCCGCGGTCAGCATGGCGTGTTGGTGGGGGCATGCAGTGTCGCCAAACCATGCATCGTTGGTAATGTTGATCAGCAGGTCGACATTGGCGAGGGGCTTGAGGGCGGAACTGAGGATGCCCTCGTAGCAGATCGGTGCCGAGTAGGTATACGGGACTCCATCCGCATCTTTGGCGTCAAACACTGTGGGGTTTAGTCCTCTCCGAAAGTTGCCGGGTCCTTTCACCAGGTCTCGCAGCCATGGAAAGGTGTCGGCCAAGGGAATGTACTCGCCGAACGGGAGGGGAACCATCTTGTCGTAGCGCTTGTCTACCTGGCCATCCCGAGTGACGCTGTATGCCGAGTTGTAGGCCTTTCTCCACTTCACGCCGTTTTCGTCACGCCCCCGCTCGGTGGTGCCTCCGCCAACGAGAAGGTGGTAGTTGCCTTCCTTGGACATCGTCTCCAAGTAGCTCTTCGGAGAGTGGCCATCGAGCTTCGAGAACCGTCGCGTCAGGGTCGGAGTGAGGTGCATGGCCCCTTCCGGCCAAACGACTAGGTCCGGTTTGTCTTCCACGATGGTCTGGGTGCGTGTGACCCAGGAGTCGAGCTCGGTCCAGACGTCTTCCTCCATTCGCTGTTCCATGGTGGTGTTTTGCTGTACGAATCCTGCGCGGATGATTCGGGCCTTTGCCAGATCCGCTTCCACAGCGCCATGTCGCCATGTTCCAAATGTGACGACGATTCCGATGACGGTTGCTGCCGCACCATAGAGTTTCCACGGCTGACTGCGCCCCTCCATCTTTCGAAAGAGTCCTTCGGCCAGCGTACAGTTGGTCCAAAAGAGTAAATAGGTGAGGCCCATGCTGCCCGTGACGCTCGCGAGCTGAATCAGGGCCGGCACCCGATACTGAGTGACGCCTTCGTAGTAGGGAAAGAGGGCTGGACTGAGGTTCTCCATGGCCACATGGACGGCAGGCGTGAGGAGCACCCAGCGCCAGCCGAAGTGTTTCCTCAGCCACATCGCAGTTCCCCATGTCACCGCGTAGTACAGCCCAAAGGCTGTGGCGAACAGGGCCAATATCAGTACGCTCAGCGGGAGGTTCAGGCTGGAAAAACGCTGGACGGTCTCGATGACCCAGAAAAAAATGCAGCCCATCCCAAACCAACCAGCGAAATAACCCAGCCGGAGATTTTGCTTTACAGAGCCCGGGTACAGGGCCCACAGAAGCGGCACCCAAGAGAACCAATGCAGCCACCATAAGTTGGCAGGAGGTGCCACCAGGGCAAGGCACCCACCGCTGAACGTGGCTGCGACCAAGCGTGCCAAACGGCTGTGGGGGTGCGGTAGGCTCATCATGTCTTCCTCGGTGCTGATTGTATAGTCTGGGACGCAAGAACGCCCGCTGCAGATATCACTGGAGCGGGCGTTCAATGGCTACAACTGGCGTGGGGCTACATTCCGCCCATTCCACCCATTCCGCCCATTCCGCCCATTCCGCCCATTCCACCCATTCCGCCCATTCCGCCGCCGCCGCCCATGCCGCCACCGGCTGGCATTGCAGAGGCCTTCTCAGGCTTGTTGGCAATGATGGCTTCGGTGGTCAGCAAGAGGCTGGCCACGGAGGCCGCGTTTCGCAGTGCGGTACAAACGACCTTGGTGGGGTCGATGACGCCCATCTCGAACATGTCGCCGTAGGTCTCAGTGGCAGCATTGAAACCGAAGTTGTCTTGGCCGTTCTTGACCTTGTCGACGACCAGTGCGCCGTCGATTCCAGCGTTCTGTGCGATGGTCATCAACGGAGCCTGGATGGCCTCGCGTATGATATTCACACCGAAGGCTTCGTCGCCGCTGAGCTTGATGTCGTCGAGTACAGATATGGAACGAATGAGAGCGACTCCGCCCCCAGGAACCACACCCTGCTCGACTGCTGCGCGTGTAGCGTTGAGAGCATCTTCGACCCGCGCCTTCTTTTCCTTCATCTCAATCTCGGTGGCAGCACCGACGTGGATGATGGCAACACCGCCGATCAGCTTGGCGAGGCGCTCTTGGAGCTTCTCACGATCATAATCAGAGGTGGTGTTGGCGACCTGTGCACGAATTTGCTTGACCCGGCCACGCACGTTCTCGGTGGCGCCGCCGCCATCGACCATGGTGGTGTTGTCCTTGGTCACGACGATGCGGCGGGCGGTGCCCAGATCGTCGAGAGTGAGGGAGTCGAGCTTGATGCCCAGGTCATCCATGATTGCGCGGCCACCGGTGAGGGTTGCGATGTCTTCGAGCATGGCCTTGCGGCGATCTCCGAAGCCCGGAGCCTTTACGGCCACCACATTCATGTTTCCGCGAAGCTTGTTCACCACGAGGGTGGCGAGAGCCTCACCGTCGATGTCTTCGGCGATGATGAGCAGAGGCTTTGTGGCCTGGTGCACCTTATCGAGCACAGGAAGAAGATCCTTCATGTTGGAGATCTTCTTCTCGTGTACGAGCACATACGCATCGTCGAGAAGGGCTTCCATGCGGTCAGCATCGGTGATGAAGTATGGGCTGAGGTAGCCGCGGTCGAACTGCATACCTTCGACGATTTCAAGCTCAGTCTCGAGGCCCTTGGCTTCTTCAACTGTGATGACCCCGTCCATTCCAATCTTGCCCATGGCCTCGGCAAGAATGCCGCCGATTTCCTCGTCACCGTTGGCAGAGATGGTACCGACGGTCGCGATCTCTGCAGCGTCCTTGGTTTCGCGGGAGAGGTCGCTGAGTGCGCCCAGGACCGCGGTAACTGCGGTGTCGATGCCACGCTTAAGGTCCATCGGGTTTGCACCTGCGGCCACCATCTTGGCGCCGTGGGTGTAGATGGCTTCTGCGAGCACGGTGGCAGTGGTTGTTCCGTCACCGGCGACGTCGGATGTCTTGGAAGCGACTTCCTTGACCATCTGGGCACCAATGTTTTGGAACTTGTTGGGAAGCTCGATTTCCTTGGCTACCGTCACACCATCCTTGGTGATGACAGGGGCACCGAAGCTCTTCTCGAGGATCACGTTGCGACCTTTGGGTCCCAGTGTCACCTTGACGGCTCCGGCCAAGGTGCTGACACCTTTGCGTACTTCACTCCAAGCACCTTCACGGAATTTGATTTCTTTGGCGGGCATGTTTTCTCCTGGTTCGCTCGCGGCAGTCTTTTAGGGTGCTCGCGGCTGTGTAGAAAGTTGGGTTTAGTTTTCGACTACGGCGAGCACATCTTCTTCGCGGAGGATGATGTGGTCTTCGCCATTGAGCTTGATTTCGTCACCGGTGTACTTGCCAAACAGAATCACGTCACCCACGGTCAGGGTCATCTCGGTGCGTGTACCGTCGCCGTTCTGGCGGCCAGAGCCTATTGCGATCACGGTTGCTTCAAGAGGCTTCTCGCGGGCTGAGTCTGGTACGATCAGGCCACTTGCGGTCTTTTCTTCAGCTTGAACACGTTTTACGAGGACTCGATCGTACAATGGGCGGAAGTTCATAGGGTTCACCTTGGTGATCATTGGTTTGGTTAGCAGTGACATGGCACCCGGTAGTCGGGGCAGGCTTCTAGTGTAGAGACCCCCCACGGGCAGCAACGGCGGGAGCATTAGCTTGACCGAGCTTTATGTCAAGCGAACGTGGCCAATTCAAAACACCCCCTGGACTCCAAGGGGTGTTTATGGTTCTCGTCCGGGTTGGCCGAAATTGGCCGACTGGAGCGAGGCCCATCACAACGGCCGATTTGAGTGGGCACGGACGTCAAGTGTTTAACGGCCATTGTGATGGGCACTCATAGGGAATGCAATGGCCGTGCCAGGTGTCTCAGGTACGCAATTCTAAATACTTAGGGATTTGCAGTGTGCAATCGACCCCCAATTCCACGACATTCCTGTCATGGTCACGAACATTTATGGGCCACCCAATTCTGGGTCGTGCTTCGTAAAGATATGGACCCTTCTGGTTGCCGGGATTGGAAAGGCGATTAGTTTGCCGGTTGTGTGGGGCGCGCAAGCTGCGCGGATTCAGCAATGTCCAGGTTTAATCTAAACAAATAGCGATTCCAATAAGGAACGCTGGAGGCCAAATGGGTAAGATCATCGGGATCGACCTTGGAACCACCAACTCTGTGGTTGCAGTCATGGAGGGCGAAAAGCCCACCGTAATAGTGAATGAAGAAGGAAATCGCACCACACCATCTGTGGTCGGGTTCGGAAAGGATGGCGAGCGGCTGGTTGGATCCATCGCAAAACGCCAAGCCATTACCAACCCAGAGAAGACCATCTCCTCCATCAAGCGGTACATGGGACGAAAGTTCGACGCTGCGGAGAACCAGCTGAGGCACTCGACCTACACGGTTGTACGCGGTGAGAACGGGCAGCCTCGCATCCAAATCGATGACAAGCTGTACAGCCCACCCGAGATTTCGGCGATGGTATTGCAGAAGCTCAAGCGCGAAGCAGAGCGGTATTTGGGTTCTGAGGTGACCGAGGCGGTCATCACCGTGCCCGCATACTTCAACGATGCACAGCGACAAGCCACAAAGGATGCTGGCAAGATCGCCGGTCTGGACGTGAAGCGCATCATTAACGAGCCGACCGCAGCTGCTTTAGCGTATGGTCTCGACAAGAAAGAAGACCAGATCATCGCAGTCTTCGACTTCGGTGGCGGTACGTTCGACGTCTCGATTCTCGAAGTCGGCGATTCGGTTGTTGAGGTGAAGTCCACCAACGGTGACACCCGACTGGGTGGTGACGATGTGGATGCAGTGCTCATCGATTGGATGATCGACACCTTTAAGAAGGACAGCGGCATCGATGTTTCGACTCAGCCAATGGTACTTCAGCGCCTCATGGACGCTGCAGAGAAGGCCAAGATTGAGCTGTCTACCAAGCTACAGACGGAAGTGAACCTGCCGTTCCTGACCGCGGATGCCAGTGGTCCGAAGCACTTTGTTCAGTCCCTCTCTCGCAGTCAGTTCGAGCGGATGATCGAGTCCGTCATTGAGCGGACCCTGGACCCATGCCGCAAGGCGCTGAAGGATGCCGGAATCAAGGCCAGCGAGATCGACGAGGTCATCTTGGTTGGTGGCTCAACGCGGATTCCGCTGGTTCAGGAGAAGGTGGAGAAGTTGTTTGGTCGCAAAGCCAATCACTCTGTGAACCCAGATGAGGTCGTGGCCGTTGGTGCCGCGATTCAGGGTGGAGTGCTCTCTGGTGATGTACAGGACTTGCTCTTGCTCGACGTTACGCCTCTCTCCCTCGGTCTCGAGACCTTGGGTGGCGTCAACACCGTACTCATCCCGCGGAACACGACCATTCCCACTAAGAAGACGGAGACCTTCTCGACAGCGGCCGACAGCCAGACTGCCGTGGATATCCACGTCTACCAAGGCGAGCGCCCCATGGCGAAGGACAACCGGCTGCTCGGAACCTTCCGCTTGGATGGACTTCCTGCCGCCCCCCGTGGTGTGCCTCAGGTAGAGGTGTCCTTCGACATTGACGCCAATGGCATCTTGAATGTGACCGCAACGGACAAAGCGACCAACCGTGAACAAAACATCACGATTACCAGTTCTTCTGGTCTCTCTGAGAGTGAGGTCGAAGAGTTGGTGCAGGAAGCGGCATCCAACGAGGCCGACGACCAGATTCGCCGTGACATTATTGAGTCTCGCAACCAGCTCGACAACCTGCTGTACCAAACAGAGAAGGTGCTCTCCGACAACAAGGAGAAGCTACCGGAAGATGAGGTCGCTAACGTAGAGACTGCGGTTGCCAATGCCAAGGAAGCCCTGGATAGCGATGAGCTCGATACCCTCAAGGGTGCGTTTGAAGCGCTGACTGCAGCCAGTCACAAGCTGGCCGAGGTCGCCTACCAGGATGCTGACGGTGATGCTGCGGCAGGCGGGCCTGCACCGGAAGGTGATGGCGGTGACGGTGGTGATGGTGGTGATGACGACGTGATAGACGCCGAGTTTGAGGAGGCGTAAGCCCCCTCTGAGCACTGACTGAGAGACGCAACATGAGTCAACCCAGGGACTATTACGAGGTTCTCGGCGTCTCCAAGTCCGCAACGGACCCGGAGATCAAGAAGGCCTACCGTAAGCTGGCTATGAAGCATCATCCGGATCGAAACCCGGACAATGCTGAAGCCGAATCGCTGTTCAAAGAGGCCTCTGAGGCCTATTCGGTCCTGTCTACCGCCGACAAGCGCGCGACCTATGACCGCTATGGACACGCTGGACTTCAAGGTGCTGGGATGAACTCAGGCTTTGACAACGCAGATGAAATATTCAGCCACTTTTCCGACATGTTCGGAGACCTCTTTGGGTTTAGTGGTGGACGAGGCGGCGGTGGCCGTCGAGGACGGCGTGGCGGCGATCTGAATGTTCGGGTTGGTGTGGACTTTCTTGAGGCCGTTCATGGTTGTCAGCAAGAGATCACCATCGGTCGCGATGGCCAATGCGAGCCTTGCGACGGGTCTGGTGTAGAGCCGGGTCACGAGCCCGAGACCTGCGACACCTGTGGTGGTGTGGGCGAGGTGGTACAAGCCCAGATGTTCTTGCGCATTCGGACCGTCTGTCCTGCATGCCATGGGCGGGGCAAGGTCGTGCGCCATCCGTGTGGTGATTGTCGGGGCCGTGGGACCCAGAAAGTAAGCGATACGCTCACCGTTTCTGTGCCTGCGGGCATCGAGGGCGGTCAGGTCCTTCGCCTCACCGGTAAGGGAAATGAGGGCTCCGAAGGTGCGCCTGCTGGCGATTTATACGTGGAGATCAGTGCGGCCCCCCATGAGTTCTTCGAGCGCCGGGGTGCGGACGTGTTCTGCGAGCTGCCTGTCAGCTATGCACAGGCGTGTTTGGGTGCCGAGATTTCGGTTCCAACCGTTCATGGTGAGACCAGTCTGACGGTTCCGGCCGGTACGCCTTCGGGGAAGGTCTTTCAGTTGAACAATGAAGGCGCGCCAAGGCTGGATGGACGAGGTCGAGGGATGCAGTTCGTACAGATGGTTGTCGCGGTGCCCAAGTCCTTGACCCCAAGAGAAGAAGAGCTTCTTCGGGAATTGGCTGAGTTGCAGGATGAACATGTGGTCGAGCGGGGTTTTCTTCGAGAGTTTTGGGATCGCCTGACCAGTTGAGTTGAAGAACGGAACGGTGGTGCTAAGAGGGCCTCTCTATTCTTGGAGTCAACATGAGTGAATCTCCGTCCATTTCGGACATCGAAGCTGAAATCGCCATGGTCAAAGGGCCAATTGATGCCGTGAGAGAGCAGATTGGTCGCGTCATCGTGGGACAGAAGTCCATGGTGGACCGCCTGCTGATCGGCTTGCTGAGCAATGGGCATATTCTGCTGGAGGGCGTGCCTGGTCTGGCCAAGACTACCGCCGTTCAAGCGCTATCGAATGCCCTCAGCCTGGATTTCAAGCGGATTCAGTTTACGCCTGATTTGTTGCCATCTGACCTTCTAGGTACACAGATATACAACCCGAAAGATGGGACCTTTTCGACCCATAAGGGCCCAGTCTTTACCAATGTAGTGCTGGCCGATGAGATCAACCGAGCACCGGCAAAAGTGCAGTCGGCTCTCCTCGAGGCGATGCAGGAGGGGCAGGTCACCTTGGATGGCACCCCCCACATTCTGCCCGACTCCTTCATGGTTCTCGCCACCCAGAACCCCATCGAGCAAGAAGGGACCTACCCACTGCCCGAGGCGCAGGCAGATCGGTTCTTGATGAAGGTGCGCATTGATTACCCGGATCAGGACGAGGAGCTGGAGATACTCCGCCGGAAGTCCTCCCCTGTGGCCGAGATCACTGCGGTCGCCAGTGCGGAAGAGCTGGCCCGAGCCCGAAAGTTGGTGAAAGAGATCCGCATGGAGGCTGTCGTTGAGGAGTACATCGTCAGTCTGGTTCGGGCGACCCGTCCACGACAGCCGAACAGCTCGAGCGTTGCCGCTAAATTTATCGAGGTCGGCGCGAGTCCGCGCGCGACCTTGGCGCTTGGTGTGGCGGCCCGTGCCCACGCTTTTTTGATGCGGGGTCGCGGATACGCCACTCCAGATGACGTGAAGGCCGTGGCCCGAGATGTTCTTCGGCATCGGCTTTTGTTGAACTACGAGGCGGAAGCCGATGGCTTCGACGCCGACATCATCATCACCAAACTCCTGGACAGCGTGCCCACGCCGTAGCCAATGCTGACCCCTGAAGAACTCAAGCAGCTGAAACGGCTGCATATTCAAGCCGGCCGAAGGGTCGATTCTCCCTTTGCAGGGGAGTACCGTTCAGCCTTTCGTGGGCACGGGATGGAGTTTGAAGAAGTGCGCCCGTATGT
Source organism: uncultured bacterium (assembly GCA_963932775.1). Taxonomy (GTDB): domain Bacteria; phylum Myxococcota_A; class UBA796; order UBA796; family UBA796; genus UBA796. Next base: position 3,842 of record CAWVVG010000034.1, on the reverse strand, counting down.
CCCAGGCGATGATGTTCGACACATCGATTGGAATGTCACAGCTCGAAGCGGGGCGCCCCATATCAAGGTGTTTCGCGAAGAGAGAGAGCTCTGTTTACAGTTGGTCTTGGATGTGTCCGGTTCCGTGGTCTTTGGGTCCGGGGGCCAGGATGGCCGGACTGACAAGCGGCTTCAAATCGCTCGCTTGGCGGGTGCCTTGGCGTACGCCGCGATTCGAAACGGTGATCAGGTCGGATTGTTGAGCTTTACAGACAAGGTGGAGCAGTTTTTTCCACCGAGAAAGGATCGTGGACACGCATGGGCCGTGATGAGGGCCGCCTTTGAGCGGTCTGCTACGGGTCAACGCACCGACTTGGCCTCGGCGCTGGCTGAGGTGGGCCAGCATCTGCGGCGGCGTTCGGTGGTCTGTGTACTGTCCGATTTCATTTCCGACTCTGATTATCAGCGGGAGCTGGCCATCCTGGCACGCCGTCATCGGGTCAACTGCTTCTTGGTTCACGATCCGATGGAGACATCCGTGCCCGGAGTCGGCTTGGTGGAATTGGAGGATGCGGAGACAGGAAAACGAGTGTTGGTTGATACAGCGCAGATGACAGCCCGCTGGTCTGTGGATGGACGTCTGCGGAGCCTCCGCCGCTTGGGCGTGCGGCCCAGTGCCATTGGCACCCACGAAGATCCTTTTGAGCACCTACTTCGGCACTTTCGCCGCATCGAGCAGGCCCGATGATGTGGGCTTGGCTGTGGTTGTTCGCCTGTCTGGGCGCGGATGTGTTGCCGGGTCTGTCTGCACCTCATGCGGAGATGCGGGTGGAGACTGTTGAGTCGAAAGTGAAATCCGGTAAGCCGGTTGTGGTTCAGGTCGAGGCCTGGGCCGGGGCTGGCTGGGAAGTCCAAGCTGGGGTGCCGTTCGGTGACGGCCTGGAAGTCGAATTGCTGGCAGAGGAGGGCCCATCGGTTGTGGATGAACGTTCTCTGCAAGTGTGGCGGTATTCACTCACCGGACCCGATGGTAGCTATGTCGTGGGCACCACCGAAGGGCGCGCCACAGGTCCAGGTGACCAGACCCGAACCTTCGAGCCTGAGCCCATCTTTGTCGACATTGGGGTGGCCGGACCCACCGGTGGTCCGATGGATGGGTTTGTGGCACCACCACCGGTTGATCCACCTCCTTATCGGTGGATTGCCGCGGCCGTTGTGGCCGTCTTGCTCTTGGCTGGTGCCGTGTGGGCCTTGATGCGCTGGCTTGCCAAGCGCAAGGCCGCACCGCCTCCGCCAGTCCCTGCCCACATCGTGGCCCAAGGCGCCTGGACCGATGCCCGCGCGACCATCTCGGATGATCATGAGCTCGCCCTGCACTTGTCGGTGATTCTACGGAACTACATCGAGGCCCGAACGGCGATTCGAGCATCCGCGGCGACAACCATGGAGATCAGCGACTTCTTGCGGCGGAGAGGGTTTGATGGTGTGGCCATCGATGATGATCTCCGAACCCATGTAGGCCGCATTTTAGATGCCACTGACCGCCTGAAATTCGCCCGAGAGGGTGGTGGGGAGGCCTTCTTTGTGGACCTCGATCAACACTTTGAGGCGGTGATCAACCAGACCCGTCCCAGGCCACAACCGGAGAACACCGATGCTTGAGCTCGGAAGTCCATGGTGGTTGTTGGGATTGCCCTTGGCGATCGCCTTGCCGTGGCTTCGACGGGGCGCTCGCATTCGGTTTTCATCCCTGGCATCCGTGAATCACACCGTGGGCGTACGGTATGTGCTCGGGTACCTGCCGCCCCTGCTTGCATCCTTGGGGCTGATGGCCTTGACGGTCGCCCTGGCCCGACCTCAAATGGTGGACCGAGAGCGGGTCGTAGAGCGGGAGGGCATTGACATACAGGTGGTGCTCGACACCAGTGGGTCCATGGAAGCCGAGGACTTTGTGGTGGCCGGGCGATCGGCCAATCGGCTTCAGGTGTCCAAGGCGGTAATCGCCAAATTCATTGAGGGCCGCCCAGATGACCGGGTCGGTCTGGTTCTCTTTGGAGAGGAGGCCTTCACTCAGGTACCGCTTACTCTCGACCATAAGGCAGTGGTGTCCATGCTCGGCCAGGTGGAAATCGGCATGGCGGGCAGCAAAGCCACCGCGATCGGAGATGCCATCGCCGTAGCGGGACGACCGCTCAAGGATTTGGAGGCGGAGTCCCGCGTGATGATCTTGCTGACCGATGGCAAGAGCAATGCTGGAAAGGTGGACCCGCTCGTCGCAGCCAAAGCTGCAGGTGCTCTGGGCGTGCGGATCTACACCATCGGCGTCGGCTCAAAGGATGGCGGGGGCAGGGGAGGACTGCTGGGCATGTTCCAGCGTCGGGGCTCGGACCTCGATGAGCCCATGCTTCGAGACATCGCGGCCCAGACGGAGGCCCGCTACTTTAGGGCCGCAGATACCAAGGCCCTGAAGCAGGTCTACGACACCATCGATGCGCTGGAGAAGACCACCGCAGAGTCCAGTATTTTTGTCCATCGTGAGGAGCGGTTTCAGCCCTTCGCCATCTTCGGCATGATCTTAGTGTTGCTCTCTACGATATTTGGAGAGACAGCCCTCCGGAGGCTCCCATGAACTGGGGAATGCCCGAGTGGTTGGTGGGCCTGTGGGTGCTGCCGGTATTGATCTTTTTATTGGTGCTCGCCCTTCGATCTCGCAGCAAGGCCCTCGGGGTATTGGGTCCACTAGTGGGCAGTCGGGTGGGAATCAACAGTCGCTCACGGGCGAGACGTCGGTTGGTGCTGCTGCTGTTCAGCGTGGGGTTGATCGTGGTGGCGTTAGCGCAGCCCCGCTTTGGCTTTCGGTGGTCGGAACTCAAGCAGGAAGGCACAAACATCGTCGTGGTATTGGACACATCCCTGTCCATGGATGCCCAAGATGTCTCGCCGAGTCGAATGGAGCGTGCACATCGAGAGATTTTTGACTTGGTGGACAACCTCAGGGGCGATCGGGTTGGCCTGGTGTTGTTCTCCGGTGGTGCGTACACGCGCATGCCGCTGAGTCTGGACTACCATGCGCTTCGGACGATGGTGCGTCGCTCCACCACTGCGACCCTAAAGTCACAGGGCAGTGATCTCGGGGCCGCCATTCGGACCGCGGTGGAGGTGTCCGGCGAGGCAGGCGAATCGGATCGGGCCATCATCATCATCTCCGACGGAGAAGACCAGATCGGGAATGCGGTGGCGGCGGCCCAAGCGGCCCGAGAGGTTGGTGCGCACATATTCACCGTGGGTGTAGGGACGACAGACGGCGCACCCATTCCCTTGAAGAAGGGTGGTTTTAAGAAATCCAAGAACGGTGATGTTGTGCTGACCAAGCTCGGGGAGCAAACGCTCCAGGAAATCGCAGCAGTGGGCGGCGGCGCCTATGTTCGATCCGTGGCGGGCTCCGCTGACATGCGTGCGATCTATGTCGATGAGATCCTCGGCAAGCTGAAGCGCGCAGATCAGACAGTTCGACGAGAGAAGATCTGGACGGAGCGGTTTCAGTGGCCCTTGGGCTTGGCATGGCTGATGGGGCTCTTGGCCTTTGCTGTTCGGGGTCGTGGCCTTCCTGTGGCGCTGGCCTTGTTCTGTGTCCTTGGCAGCTCACCGGCCCAGGCAGGCTCCGAGACAATCGATGGTCTGACGGCAGCGCAGGTCGCCAACCCAGACGACCTGGACCTGGCTGAGCGACTCGGGGCGGCGTTGTTTCAGGCAGGTCGGTTCAATGAAGCAGAGGACGTGCTTGGCTCGGTCTCCGATCGAAGTAAAGATCAGGATGCCCGCGCGCGTGCTCGGTACAACAGTGGCTTGTCCGCCTACAGAGG